>NZ_JAZFTO010000291.1:0-4610 GCF_036446775.1 Candidatus Desulfatibia sp. | reverse complement strand
GACTTAAAAGCCATCATAACTTTTTAGTACCTATCTATCAAAATCGCATCATATTTGCGAAGGATTTATCTAACAAAACATTTTCGCCACCAAGACACCAAGACACGAAGTTAAATTATAATAAACAGTTATTCTTTGTGTCTTGGTGCCTTTGTGGCTATTCTTTCTCTCCGAGGCGTAGGCTCTACCCTCCGGCCTGTAAGCCCTACGGGCTGGAAGCGGAGCCGGAGGCCGGTTTATCCGGGTTAGGTTTTAATTGCGATATTTAAGACATTCTTCATTTTGTCGACAAAGTGAAACTCGATTTTATCCTGAACCTCTGGGGGTATATCCTCCAGATCTTTCTCGTTCCGTTTTGGAAGAATAAGCGTTTTAATACCTGCCCGGTGGGCGGCCAGAACCTTTTCTTTGATACCGCCGACAGGCAGGACCTGGCCCCTTAGTGTAATTTCACCGGTCATGGCAAGATCTTTTTTGATGGTTTTAGCGGTAAAAAGGGAAGTCAAGGCCGTTAACATGGTGACACCGGCGGAAGGGCCGTCTTTAGGGATGGCACCGGCCGGTACGTGAATATGAATATCATGCTTTTGAAAATAATCCTCTGCAATTCCCAAGGAAGCTGCGTTGCTTCGAATGAAGCTCAAGGCCGCAGTTGCCGATTCCTTCATCACGTCTCCTAATTGACCGGTTAAGGTCAGCTCCTTATTTCCCGGCATGGAAGTGGCTTCTATGAAGAGTAGCTCGCCGCCGGTCTGAGTCCAGGCAAGCCCCATGGCCACGCCGGGCGTGGAAATTCTGGCCTTGGCCTCGGATGTCATTCGTACGGGGCCAAGATACTCGGCAACTTTGTCTATCTTGATTTTAGCGGAAGCCTTATCACCTTCGGCAATTTTGGCAGCAATTCCGCGACAAATGTTAGCAATTTCCCGCTCAAGATTTCTTAAGCCCGCTTCACGGGTATAACCGATAACGATATGTTTCACCGCGCCTTTAGTGAAAGATATCTGGCTGGCTTTGAGGCCGTGGGCTTCTCGCTGGCGAGGGATGAGGTAACGGTTGGCAATTTTGATTTTTTCATCCAGGGTGTAGCCTAAAAGCTCCAATACTTCCATTCTGTCCCGCAGAGCAGGTGGGATGGGATCGAGGATATTGGCCGTGGTGATAAACATTACCTTGGACAGGTCAAAGGGAACATCCAGATAGTGATCCGAAAACGAAAAGTTCTGCTCGGGATCCAGTACCTCTAACAGGGCGGATGAAGGATCTCCGCGAAAATCGCTGCCTACCTTGTCGATTTCGTCCAGCATAAAAACCGGATTGTTTGATCCGGATCGCCGGATGCCCTGAATTATCCGTCCGGGAAGCGCTCCGACATAGGTGCGCCGATGCCCTCTGATTTCAGCTTCATCCCTGACGCCTCCCAGTGAAATACGGAAAAACCGGCGCCCCAGAGCCCGGGCGATGGAACGCCCCAAGGATGTCTTGCCGGTGCCGGGCGGGCCGGCAAAGCAGAGAATCGGCCCCTTTGATTCCGGCTTCAGCTTGCGTACGGCCAGGTATTCCAAAATGCGTTTCTTGGCTTTTGAGAGCCCGAAATGGTCATGATCCAGGATTTTGCGGGCTTTTTTGATGTCCATATTATCGGTGGTGCTTTCATGCCATGGAAGCGCTGTCAGCCAGTCCAAATAGGTTGAGGCCACCGTATATTCGGCTGAAGAGGGATGCATGCGGGTCAGGCGGTCGAGTTCACGCTCAGCCTCTTTACGGGCTTCTTCGGGAAGATTTTTTTCCTCGATTTTTGCCCGGTAGTCGTCGACTTCAACCGTGGCCTGATCCTTTTCACCAAGCTCTTCCCTAATCGCCTTGAGCTGTTCGCGCAGAAAATATTCTCTTTGCCGTTTGTCCATGTCTCCTTTTACCTGAGATTGGATCTTGTTGCCCAGTTCCAGCACTTCCAGCTGATAGTTAATCAGCCGGGTAACTTCTTGTAATCGCTTTTTTACATCGAGCATTTCCAAAACGGTCTGCTTCTCCTCAAGGCTGGAATTGATTGTAGAAGCGATCATGTCGGCCAGTATGCCGGGTTCTTGTATTGTCTTGGCCATGGCGGCGATTTCCGGGGGCAAGCCGGGAGAAAGATCGGCAATTCGGGAAAACTGACTGATCACATTGGACACCAAGGCCTGGATTTTCTTGTCAATTTTTTCAATACTCTCAATATGTTCCACCTGGGCCTGGAGATACGGCTTACCTTTGATATACTTTTGTGCTTTAAATCTGCCTAAACCCTGAACCAGCAGCTGGGTTTTGTCGTCTTCAGCTTTTGCCATTTTAAGGATCATGGCGCTGGTGCCCACGGTATATAGTTCTTTATGTGTGTAACCGTTTTCTTTGATGGGTTCTTTTGAGACAATAAGTCCTATAATTCGATTCTGTGACATGGCTTCGTCGACGAGTTGAATCGACACGTCCTGCATGACAACCAGGGGCAGGACCATTTTAGGGAAAAGCGCTACATCAAACAAAGGCAGAATGGGCAAAATTTTGGGCATTTCCTCCGTGCTGAAAGCTTTGGGCGACTGCTGCTGAGTCATATTTACCTCCTGAGTCTGTTTCTAAAAACAGCCTTTTTACCAGTATCCGGCGGCATTAATAATCAAATAAAACTGTTATCCGTCTGTAATCGGTACTTTGTAGGTTTTATTAAGCATAAGTTTGGCAAGACGGATCTGGAGAAAACCGTTTGAATAGGACGCCGACACCACTTCAGGATCAATGGGTGCCGGGAGAAACAGGATGCGTTTAAATTTACCGTATTGGATTTCTGCCAGCCTGTAGGTGGCGTTTTCTGCCTTGGGGAATTCCGTGCGATTACCATAAATTCTGACCGCCTTATTGCTGATTTCCAGTTCGAGATTCTCTTTTTTAACCCCGGCAATTTCTGCCAGTATTATGATCTCATCAGGGGTCTCATAGATGTCCATTTGAGGTTTCCATGTCCGTTCTGAAAGGGTGAACATGGGATTGATCACTCTAAACATCTCCTCAAAGGTTTTTTCGAACTCAGAACTAAGCTGGCCAACATCCTTAGTGAATCTAATTTTAATATAGTCCATTTGGGGCTCCTGCATTTTAAATTTGAATTCCCCGCTGCTTGTCGGAACGCAGTGTAGATCACGCTGCACCGGGGCAGCGCGGGATGAATTCAAATGAAAGATAAAATCCTTTTTAAGGAGAAAGTGCGGTGCCTTTCGCCATCAGATCCCGTCACGCTGAAAGCGGGACGGGAGTTTCATAAAATCGTAACACGATTTTATTGCTGATATCAGTGTTGCCCTTGCCTCCGTCAAACTAGTTAAACGTCGCAGTAAACTATCACTATTGCAGAAATTTGTAAAGAAAATCTGGGCAGATTGTGTTTTGCCGGCAAATGCCGTATGACACGGACTATGGATAAAGCTGCCAACCATGCATTCAAATTTGTTATCGGTTCCCAGTACTTTTTATACTTCGGCGTTATGGGCATTTTTTTGCCCTATTTTAATCTATACTGCTACAATCTCGATTTTAGCGGTTTTCAAATAGGCAGTCTCTCGGCTTTAAGGTCTGTTGTCATGATTTTGTTCGCTCTCATCTGGAGCGTTCTGGCAGACCGCTTTCAAATCCGGAAACCGCTATATATTCTGTGTAGTTTTGTCAGTACAGCGATATGGGCTTTGTTCTTTTTTTACAGCGATTTCTGGAGCATGCTGGCCATTACGGTTTTATACGCTCTTTTTTACGCGCCGATCATATCTTTTCTGGAAGCGTTTACCATGGATGTACTGGGCGAGGAGAAGAAAAGCTACGGCCGGCTCCGGGCGTGGGGCTCTCTGGCCTTTATCATGACGGTCGTTGTGCTCGGCCGAGTCATCGACTTATACTCCATAGACATAATTATCGGCCTTATTTTTTTAGGTTCTTTGACTCAAGCCGCTATTTCCACCAAAATTCCCGACATACGGATAAAAAATTATGCATCATTTAGCATTAAAGCCAAGGTACTCGTCAAAAGGCGCGTTATCGTTTTCCTGTTCTGCGCTTTTTTAATGCTTGTAAGCCATGGAACCTATTACGGTTTTTTTTCCATCCATCTTGAAGATATGGGCTACGACAAAACATTTATCGGCATTGCCTGGGCTCTGGCGACGATTTCCGAAATTCTGGTTATGATCAAATCGGACCGGATATTCAAACGCTTCTCCATGGAAAATGTTCTGGTTTTTTCGTTCATGGTGGCGGCGCTCAGATGGTTCGCGCTTTTTTTTGCAAAATCACCGGCGGCAATTCTGCTCTTGCAGCTGCTGCATGCTTTTACCTACGGTACCTTTCATGTAGCCAGTATTCTTTACATCGATTCGGTGACACCGGCTGAGGCCAAAACCTTGGGGCAGGCCGTCAATAACGCCGTAACCTACGGGCTGGGTTTGATGGTGGGGTTTTTTATCAGCGGACTTTTTTTTGAAAGCCTGGGTTCTTTTACGCTGTTTTTTATCAGCGGCTTTATCGCACTCGGCGGCGGATTGCTGTTTAAAGGCTTCCAACTGACAGGCGCCCGCAGGCCCGGCTGA
>NZ_JAZFTO010000290.1:0-5360 GCF_036446775.1 Candidatus Desulfatibia sp. | reverse complement strand
AAAAGTACGCCTCGGGCGAAAACTCTTGCTTGTCCCGCCATAGCCCTTTTCTAAGGGCGACGGCGGATGCGGCCTTGCGACTTCGCCAAGGCTTCGCCGGCACAAGTGCTCATCGAAAAAATATCTCATTTATGAATTGGAAACTCCTTAGTGCTCCAATGTATTTATGGATGGGTACTAATTAAAAATTCCAAGTTTCCGCACAACTTCCGGATACCGAGTTGTTTTTTTTAATGGCTGTAATTCATCGGTGTGTTGCAGAACCGGACATATCTCTGCTTGCTAAGAACCTCAAACATACTGATTTTATAAAAGCATTAATACATATTGATAATTTAGTCCTCAAGCTTGCATGTAAGGGAGTGGTAAAATAAAGAAACCATTTGGGAATCCCGTAAAACGGCGAAAACGATCATACCAATAAAAAGCGCGCAGGTAAAGGATTTAATAAGAGCGCCCTAAGGCTGGGGAATCATTGGGGGTATTGCCAGATAGAAGACCAGGCGGTTTGCCGGACCTATAAATTCGGACGGTATAAATCCTTTCCAGCAGCAACCCATCCAAGGATTATAACTGCAAACAGGAAGATATAGGGGACAAGGCGATAATAACTTTTTCAAAACCCGCTTGTTCTCTGGTGGCTTTTCTTATAAGATTGGAAATACCGCGGTTATGATTTGGATCCCCAATCTTCTATTTTTGGGAATGCATGCTTGAGACAATAAATCTACTATTTTTGCAAGCCTTTTCTGGTTCAAGATATTGTGTCTTATCCTATCGTCTATCCTGATTAATCGGAGGATTTTCAAATGGCCAAGAAACCAACCTATGAAGAATTAGAACAGCGGGTTAAAGAGTTAGAGAAAGCGGTTGCTGATCGCAAGAACGCCGAGGAGTCGCTAAAAGAAAAGATGCATTTGAACAAAATCCTCCTTGATGCTATGCCTTGTGTAGCTCTCCTAATTCGTCCAAAGACCCGTGAAATTGTTCTTTCTAACGAAGCTGGGAGAAAGGCTGGCGCTGTTCCAGGAACCACCTGTTATGAAACTTGGGCGCAAAGGAATGAACCGTGTCCATGGTGTTTAGCTCCGGAAGTTTGGGCGACAGGTAAGCCTCAACATCTGGAAGTCAAAACTTTTTATATCATATGGGATGCTTACTGGCACCCAATTAATGAGGATTTATACTTACATTATGCCTTCGATATAACAGAAAAACGGAAGATGGTAAAAAAACTTCAGCAAACTCCAAAATAAAAAGCTATTGGCACTATATCTTATGCTATGGTCTTTTGAACGAAAATTCAAGATAGCCTGGAGGCATCAAAAAGTAAAAAAAATAATAAAATCGCTTGACATGCTACATTGTGGTATTGTATTTAATGCAACAGCCATAATCAACCCCATAGTCATTTATGGCTTCCATTCTGATTTTGCTTTTAGTATAGGCGGTTCATCCATGCCAGTGAACCGCCTATACTATTTTAATGATTTGTCTTCCTGGGTATCCCGAAAGGGTTTATTGATTGTAACAGCATATAAAAACGCTTTTGAAAAAGCCGGGGCAATCTGTAGAGTTGAAGAATATGAAATAGTAGATTCAAAAAAGCTTTCAAAACGAGTTACATCTAAAGTCCCCTCTTCGCTCCCTGCAGAAACCGCGTCAAAACCCCAAGTTTTAAACAAAGGAAGAAATGTAGATAGAAATGACGATTGAAAACAAAAGCCAATGCTGCCATGCAAGATAATAAAAAAAGATGCTTGTCAAAAGAGCAGAAATGCCTGTCTTGTGGTGCAGGGCCGGATAGCCTCCGCCTCCTGAACCCTAAGGGGGAGGAAAGAGGCGGGGTACGTAACTTTTCTTACCGCTGTGGAAAATGTAAACAATACTTTAAAGAGTATTGGATAAATGGAAAGCTGAAAATGGTGGGGGCTGCCTGAAGCGGCCCGCAGTTCGGTTCAGTTGAACCTGACAGATAAAAAAATCCGAAAACCACTTCAGAAAATTCTGTCCATTCATAAATAAGCAAATAACTATTTCAAACCTCTTTAGCAGTTGGAGTTCAGGGACTCATTTTAATTGTTCTATGATAGCGAGAATTTCAGATTCTTATAAAAATTCTTGATTTACAACCGAATTAAGATTCATTAAGAATGAAAACAGCATATGTTTCGTCCTATTTTGCATTTAGGCCTGCATTTCATGGTACCCGGAATGGTGTCCAGGCTTCTGTTTTCAGATCGATGGAAAACAGCCTGGATGGTGATGATGTCAGCCATGATCATCGACTTGGATCATTTATTAACCAACCCCATATATGATCCAAATCGCTGTGGGATAAACTTTCATCCCCTGCACTCGCTGCCGGCTATAGCTGTGTATGCACTGCTTGCTGCGGTACCAAAGACCCGGCTCTTGGGGTTCGGGTTGGCAATTCATATCATTGTGGACGGCTTAGATTGCCTCTGGATGAACATTATTTAATTTGGGGGGCCTAAAAAAGGGGGCGCTTAATACTACAGCGGCATTTTTTTGTAGACATCTAAAATCAGATGGTGTATAGTGGAAATCATAAGGGCGTATGAAAGAGTCACAGAGCGGTTATCGAGAGACCAGATCAAGCCAATATCGGTTTTGAACTGTAAAGGAGATTTGCGCCCTTTTACTACCCAGACATTATATCGTAGAAAACCGATGTTTCACACCATCAATACAGAACCAATTGCCGGAGACCTAAAAAAGTTAGGGCCGGTGACATTGAAATTAGCCCATGAGCAGACATTAGAGTCGCTCTGGGGCCAGCTTGTCAGCCAGTACCATTATTTGAGCTATAGAAAGCTTTTGGGGCATCGCTTAAAATATCTTGCTTTCATAAAAGATCGCCCGGTTGCTGCTTTATCCTGGAGTGCCCCTGCCTTGAAACTTCGCGTTCGTGATTATTTTATCGGATGGTCCGACAAGCAGAGAAAAACCCACTTGAATCGAATAGCGAATAATAGTCGCTTTCTGATTCTTCCATGGGTCCGGGTTCCTAATCTGGCTTCGCATGTACTTTCTCTTAGCATTGGCCAATTAAAAAAAGATTGGCCGGAGCATTTTAAAACAGAACTGATGCTTCTGGAGACCTTTGTTGATCCACGCTTTTTCAAAGCCATTTGCTATAAAGCCGCCAATTGGAAATTTATCGGTCAAACCAATGGGTACACAAAACAAGGAAAAGGATATATCTATCATGGCGACGTCAAGCATGTATATGTTTATGTGTTAGATCCAAAGTTCAGAGATATCATTGATTGTCAGCAAAAGCCCTGTGATCCCTTTCAGCGCCCCCCACAATCACAGAAAAAAGTGGAGGATTTACAGATGCTTTTAAAACATTGTCAGTGGCATCCCGACCTGGTCCCGAAGATGGATCTTACTGAAAAAGATCTCGCTTTAATGGCTGATGAACTGGTAGCATTCCATGAGCAATTCCACAACTGTTTGGGCCGAATAGAACACCAGCGTCTGGGGTTGGCCTATATGTCCGGGCTCATCAGCAATGTGAAAGGCAAATCGGTTGAGCCGATCGCCCTTGAGTTTTTGGATCCAAACGGTGTTCGATCGCTACAGCGTTTTATGAAAAACTACCGTTGGGATCATGAAGCCATGGAGGCAGCGCATCAGGCTATTATGGCTAATATGATTGGCAGCCCTGATGGCATGATAAATATTGACAGCTCCGAGTTCATCAAAAAAGGCAAAGAGTCCGTTGGTGTTGCCAGGCAATATTGTGGTGCTGCCGGTAAAGTCGATAATTGCCAATCCGGCGTCTTTGTCGGTTATTCAAGTGAAAAAGGCTATGGTCTTCTGACCAGCCGGCTCTATATGCCCGAAATCTGGTTTACTGATGAATATGCCAAAAGGCGCAAAGACACCTGGGTTCCCGAAGACCTTGTCTTTCAGACGAAACTTCAAATTGCTCTTGATCTTATCAACCAGGTAGTCGGATCAAATCTTTTCCCTGCAAAATGGCTTGGCTGTGACGCCACATTTGGATCGGATTTGATTTTTTTACAATCACTGCCGGAATCACTCTATTACTTTGCCAGTATTCGTTCGGATACATACGTTTTTCTCGAAAAACCCGAAGTAGGTTTACCGCCTTATAAAGGCAGAGGGCCTTATCCTAAAATATTGCGCGTACTGCCGGGTGAACCGCAAGCACATACGGTTGCTCAACTTGCTCGATCTGAAAAACTTTCCTGGAAGTCCGTCGTTTTAGCAGAAGGATCAAAAGGGCCTATTATCGCTGAAGTGGCCCGCATTAGGATTTATCTGTCTCGAGATGGACTTCCGGAAGAACAACCTTTATGGCTGTTTATCCGGCGCAACTCTGATGGCCAGTTGAAATATGCTTTATCCAGCGCGCCGGAAGACATACCTTTCTCCGAGTTGTGTAAAGCTTCAACTATGCGTTGGCCTATTGAACAATGCTTTAAAGAAGGCAAAGACCAGATCGGTATGGATCATTACGAACATCGCTCTTGGCCGGCTTGGCATCGCCATATGATTTATGTTTTTCTTGCATTACATTTTCTATTTCGTTTGAGAATCAGGTTTAAAAAAAAGCCCCCTGTCTGACGTTGCCACAAGCAAGAAGACTGGTAGCAGCTATGCTTCCTTATCATTCAATTGAGCGCTCATATGCCTTGGAACTAGTAAAATACCATACTGATCGTAATTATATCGCTCAAAAGTCACATAGAAAAAGGGCAATCGCTGAAGCTATTTTATTAAAGATTAATGTGTCGCTGTAGTACTAGGAATTATGCTGATTATTTCGCTGGTAAAATAACATTTCCGATTTACAACATGGATGGTCAGGTTCACGGCATTATCGGCAGACGACCAGACAACCGCAAAAATGCCATCCAATGGCTAAAACAGAAGACAGAAGACACCTTCATCACCACAAAGGGCTGGCTTTACGGCATCGACAAAGCCCACCGCTATATCAGGCATTACAAGACAATCATCCTGGTTGAGGGCATCTTTGATTATTTCGCGTTTTACAAACTGCTCCAAGACATGGACAAACCGATAATCGCTTCCACCCTGGGCTCTAACCTTACGGACGAAGCAAGAGGTATTCTCAAAGGGCTCGGCGTTGAAAACTTCATCGTGGCTTACGACTGGGACAGCGCCGGGAGGAAAGCGATCAAGCAGATAGCAACCGATGTCGCTGGCCGTGTATATTACCTGGGCGGTATGATCGGGGCTCCCCAGGTCCAGAACCGTCTCGCCTTCTTGGAGATCGCTCCGCAGGTGCGGGTTTCCTACGCCGGCAAAGGAGGCCACCGCGCCGGCGGGGGCACGGT
>NZ_JAZFTO010000289.1:0-2385 GCF_036446775.1 Candidatus Desulfatibia sp. | reverse complement strand
GTCCGGGTTTGCGTTGGTTGCCATTTATATATCAAAGGAACTGTTCCTCCCCAGATCAACGAAATCCGAAAAATTATTGAGTTTTATTGGAAAAAGGGAAAACCGATCCCCTGGAAAAAGGTTCATGATCTGCCCGATTTTGTCAATTTCTCCCATAAGGTTCATATTTCCGCAGGGTTCGATTGCAGCAATTGCCACGGTGATATCATGAAAACGAAAACACCCGAACCCTTTAGCCTGGACGGGCAGATTCCCCAGTCAATGGGATGGTGCCTGACTTGTCACAACAAATCCCATCCAACTTATCCCTACAACGACACTTATGAAAATAAAAACTTGACAGAACGAAACTTACCGGTAGATAATTCCGTCAACCACCACATGATTCTAAAACATCAGAAGGAGGACGGAACATGCTACCAGAAATCAGAACAAGCGGTGATATTTACACGATCCCGAAATTCGACCTGGATCGAAATGATGTAGAAGGTTTCCTTGATACCCTGAAGGGATTTCATGCGGAATTCAGGGATTGTTTCGTCAGGGAAGAAGGCCGGAAGAATTTATCCTATTACGCCATTGGTCAGTTCAGTCGGCTGGAGCGAAAATCGATCGAGCCGATAGCCATGAACGTTGAGGGCGCAAAGGTTCGCGCTATACAGCGCTTTATCAGCGAGGCGACTTGGGATGAGGAAAAAATGATGCATAAGTATCGTAGTTTGGTGAATAACGATATGGGTGAAGAAAACGGAGTACTCATCATCGACGAATCAGGGTTCAAGAAAAAGGGCGATGAATCAGCCGGCGTACATAAGCAGTATTGCGGCAACATCGGCAAAGTCGAAAACTGTCAGGTCGGGGTTTTTGCCGCTTACGCTTCATCGCAAGGATATGCGTTGTTGGATAAAAAACTGTTTGTCCCGGAGATCTGGTTTACGGATGAATATAAAGAGAGAAGGGAAAAATGCAAATTCCCTGTAGATCTTGAGTTCAGAACAAAACCCCAACTCGCCGCCCGGATGGCTGAAGATATCATTGAGCAGGACCTCATTCCGGTAAAATACATTGTGGCAGACAGTATATACGGCAATAGCCCGGAGTTTGTCGAGCAGGTAGAAAAGTATACCGGCAAGACCTACTTTTTGGGCGTTTCCAGTGAAACGCAATGCTGGCTGCGGTTACCGGCAACAACGGAAAAGGAATACAAATACAGAGGAGAGGTTCGGCAGAAAAGTGTCCTAAAGCAGGGCGAGAAAAAACCAGTATCCCTGATGGAGCTAGCTCGAAGCATCAACAGCTTTTTCTGGTATCGCCGCATAGTATCCGAAGGAACCAAGGGGCCGATTGAATATGAATTTACCAAGCGACGGGTTGTTTTAGCTAAAAACGGGTTGCCGACCAAGGAGGTCTGGTTGATCATGAAGCGAACCATTGGACCGAATCCCACGTATTCATTCTTTGTCAGCAATGCACCGGTCAGCTCTAGACTCGCGTTGTTTGTTTGGTTGAGCGGCGTACGATGGCCGATCGAGCAATGTTTCGAAGAGGGAAAAAGCGAGTTGGGCATGGATCACTACGAAGTCCGGAAATACCTCGGATGGAATCATCACATGCTGATCAGCATGCTTTCCCATTTTTTCCTCTGGCACCTAAAAATCAAATTGGGAAAAAAAAGCACCAGCGGTTACTATTGCCCAGCTTAGGGTTCTATTCCAGGTGATACTGCCATTGAGAGTTTACGACATCAATTTGGCTTTGTCTCAGGTCATGTGGGTTCAGAAAAGAAACCACAAGGCATATCTGTCTCATAGAAAAAGGAGGGTCGGTGGAAATTCGCCGCCTGATTTATTGTAAGTATCGTTGTAGGGATAATTACTATTCCAAAAATTGTTTAGGATTCTCAGATATCAAGCTGATCCTTTTTCAAATGCCTGTTGGCGTATTCATTTACCAGTCCAGACTTGATAATCAGTTCCACAATGTCCTTGTCAATATGATTATCTTCCACCATCAGGCCTAAAACCTTAATAGCCTGCGCCAGGGACATCGGTTTTTTATAGGGTCTGTCAGGCGCTGAAAGTGCCTCGAATATGTCTGAAACTGCCATAATCCGTGACTGCAGGTTTATTTTCTCCGCTTTCAGATTTTGAGGGTAACCTGTTACATCCAGTTTCTCATGATGGGCTCCAGCGATTGAAGGGACGTTGGCCAGTTTACGCGGCCAGGGGAGGTTTTCAAGAATTTTCATGGTCATTCTGGCATGATTTTCCATGATTTTTCGTTCCTTATTCGGCAGCGTGCCTTTGCGAATAGACAGGTTTTCCACTTCATCATCGGTGAGATACTTGTGTTTTTCATTACCCATTTTGTAACTCTTTAGAGCAA
>NZ_JAZFTO010000288.1:0-5951 GCF_036446775.1 Candidatus Desulfatibia sp. | reverse complement strand
CGTTTGTTTTAGACTCTTTTTTTGTCACAATAGCTTCTTTCAGCCGGGTTGGTCCCCGAATCCCGGGCCATACATTTATTTAATGCGCCCCGTGTTTTGGTCCCCCTATCTTGAAGGCCTTTTCTATGTTAACGTTGATTTAATGTTTTAGCAAAAGATTTTTTTTAGAAAAGGCCCGTAACGTCTGATGGGTGATGTATTTGCGCGGATTTAGTTATCGAATATTTGACATCAGGAGTTAATATCTGTTAACATTTCGATTATGTTAAGAAATTTTCAGTAAGATTTATCTTGGGCCAAACAAATATTCTCCCAGGAAATTCCGCTTTTTTTTAGGAGCCATTACAATGATAGATCCAATTGCATCCGAAATCGAACATCTTTACCGGGTTGAAAAGTTCCTGGAGTCCATGTCCGACTTCAATCAACTGATTGAAGCCATCATCCGGGAAAGTGCGGCGGCATTGAACGCCGAATCATCCTCGCTGGCTTTGTACGATGAAAAAGAAGATCAGCTTCATTTTTTCGTGGCCCGGGGAGAAACGCAAGAGAGGGATTTTGAGCGCAAGCTGAAAAGCATTCGGCTGAAAATGGGTTCGGGAGTGGCGGGGTGGTGTGCTCAAAAAAAAGTGCCCGTTATCATCAAAAACGCCTATGATGATCCCCTGTTCGATCCAAGTATTGACAAGCAGACGGGGTTCGTTACGCGTTCGATTCTGGCCGTCCCCATGGTCCACAGAAAAAAACTCATAGGAGTTGTGGAAGCGGTAAACAAGAAGGACCTGGACGGTTTCACGGAACACGATCTAAAAGTGCTCTCGGTTTTAGCAGCTCAGGCGGCCCTGGTGATTGAAAATGCGAGGCTCTACGACGAAAACATCCGCCAGGCGCGACTGACTGCCATTGGGCAGGGCATCGCCGGAGCGGCCCATTGCATTAAAAATATCCTGCACGCCATGGGCGGAGGGGGATATATACTTGAAACCGGCCTTCGAAAGGAAAAGCTGGAGACAATTGTAAGAGGCTGGGACGTCCTGAAACGAAACAGCCAGGTCTTGAAGGATCTCGTCCTCGATATGCTGACGTATTCGCGGCCGCGTGAACCGGAGCTTGAGCCATCGGATATCAACCAAATCTGCAAGGACATCGCTGATCTCCTTAGAGAAAAGGCCAGGGAAAATAACGTCGACATCTTATTGGATCTGGAGTCTAACATGGGGGCGATCAACCTGGACCCCAAAGGTATATATCGTTGTATCCTCAACCTGGTTTCAAACGCTGTGGATGCATGCGACAAGCCGGCAGGTGTCGTTGTTATCACCACAAAGCGTATAGAGGGTTCACTTGAAGTTTTGGTTTCCGACAACGGATGCGGCATCAGCAAGGAAGACAGGGAGAACATCTTCAACGTTTTCTTCAGCACGAAAGGGTCCAAGGGAACAGGGCTCGGCCTGTCTGTGACGGAAAAGATCATCAGCGAACATGGGGGAGAAATCAAAGTGAAATCAGAACCCGGTGCCGGCACCACCTTTACCATTAAATTGCCCGGGTACTCCAAGAATTTTATATAACGCTAACCCGGAAAATATCCCCGTCCCTGAAAAAACAGAAGCAAGAAGAATTCTAAAGAACTACTTCCAGTGGGAATTTGTCATCAATGATGCCGGGACTATTTTACAGGCAAGTGAAATAGAAGAGAATTACAGTATATCTTTCTGGGACGCTTTAATCGTTTCAGCGGCCTTTTCTAAAAATGCCGCGACCATCCTCACGGAAGATCTTCAACATGGACAGCGAGTGGGAGGCATTCTAATTCATAATCCATTTCTGCGGGAACTTCCGGAACACTAGAACCATCTTTTGCCGACCGGCAACTTGTAGGGATTTTCGACTCGTCTTGGGGTTGGGTCTTTACAGAAAGGGTAAATATGACCGCAGCGAATAGCTAATGCCTGCGGTTTTGATTTGTGTCGGCATTCATCATTATGGAGATTTAGAAGCAATCATCGCCTCTTTAACCGTTTTTGGCAGGTCAACAACTACGAAAAAGTCATTTGGAAATAGGTAATCCTCACCCGATTCGTCAATTACACGAATCTGGTGATAGCTGACCGCTTTCGCATCTTCAATCACCTTATACACTTTCCAGCGCTCCAAAGATGCCTCATAACCTAGGTTGTTAACGCATATAGCAAAACTCTTGTTTCCCATAACTCTCCATCCCAATTAATCAAGGATATGTTTTATTTTAAATTCTTTTTTTCCAATTCCGTGGGCTTCGTACCAGCGAACTTCTGCCTTACAAACAGTACCATCTTTTAACCGAATCTGGGCAATCCCTTTAAGTTTCCTCCAACGCCCATCTCCATAAATCTTTACCAGCCGTTCAACTTCATGAATCGATTTTCCAACGGCAATTGTATCTATGTCTGTAAACCGTCCAACTATTTCAAACGTCACTAATACCTTTCCCTTGAAAAATCACAAAGATCAGATTATCCGAGTGAGATTGCAACTCCTATTAATATATAGCATTAAAAACTCAAAGAAACAAGGTAGCTGTAAAATGAAACATTCTGGATATGCACAGTATTAAATCTGTGCCTTTTTATTTTCCAACATCAGAATGTACGAAGGTTTCCGTGTTAGGGAATCTCAAATATTTTACCATCTCGAAGGTTTTCTGATGGTTGTTCCAGGGATAAGGTCTGGTAGTTGAGATATTTTTAGCACACCACCCCTAACTTTTTTATATGGCGTATCATCGGCTTTCCCGGCTTGTTGAGTCGTAGCTGAAAGCGAAGCCTAAAGGGTAAATAAAATGAAGATTTAAAAGAAAAATTATATCTCACTGATAGAAGAGATATAAGATTTCAAAAAAGTCAAAAAATGTGCTTTAATTTTAGTATGATCCAGAGTTTCTTCATTTTGTTTACGATCAATTGAGGTTCTACATAATCGCAGCTAGTCCGGCAGGTCGGCAAGGAACCGGGCCGGGGTAAGGATTTTAATATCACCATGTTCTTTCAATGAAAGCAGATGTCGGTCACCGGACACGATCACGTCAGCACCTGCGGATTCTGCACAGCGGATAAATTTATCGTCCGACGGATCCCTCGAAATGATTACCGGCCCCGATGGGATGTCTACGATTTCAGAATAAGGAAGTATCTCGTCATAAATAAGGTAGCTGATCTCTTTTTCCGACAGCTGGAATCGTGGATATGTTAAAACTCTCATAATTTCATCGATAATCTCTTTGCAAACAAAGAGCTGAATACGTCCTTCTTTCCACAAATCGATTAACCTGCCCGGAGTGCCGCCAAACAGAAGTGCGGAAACAATAACGTTGGTGTCAACTACAACCGGTATTACTTTGTTCTGGCCCATCTAATAGCTTCACTCACGCTGCCGGGTTTCAAACCGAGTTTGTCGATTTTATATCGAATTTGATCAAGGTTCGTATCCATAATCTTGGCCGGCTTGAGCATTACAACCCCATTTACAAGTTCAAGATCAAAATATTGAGTCTCCGGAAGCTGTTCCATTATTTTTTTGGGAATGGTTATCTGATTTTTAGAGGTAATTTTCGCTAACATTTTCTTAATCCTTTTTATCTGTTTTCATTGTTTTCTTACTTCCTTACTACATTACAAGACAAAAATCAACATAAAAACGGGGGTGGACCGAAAAGTCCACCTCCCCGTTGTTATTCATTGGCACGCCCGTTGAACACCAAATTTGTTGTTATTATAGTCGGTTATTGTGGCCCGACCCCAAATAACATTACGAAACATTCATTAATAAAAGATTCCAGGTGATAGAACGGTCGCTTTTCGTAGTAAGTCGGATTGAACCTTTGTCAGTCCTGCATAGTCGGATGCTTCTGCCCAGTGCGTTTCGATTTTATCAACTAATTCTCTTTTAATAATAATGGCATCCTCTTTTGTTAGTCCGAAAAGACCCGCTTCAGACAGAGCATTTTTTAGGGTACTTGAGCGGCCCTGTTTTCCCACAATCATGGCCTGGTTGGCAGTCAGGCCGGATCGAAGCATAGGGCAAATATCATACGCAGGGGTTAGCTGATACCGGGCTCCGTCCCAGAAAAATGCATGGTTTCTGGCATGATCGTCATTATTGCCAATCAAAATATTAAACATCATGCGCCGAAAAAGCTGAGAGTTATCCTGACCGGCATCTTTAGCATAGCGCCTTATAAAACCCGCAAGGTCCAGGTAAGACGCCAACAGGCTTTCGGTTTCATGCAGCTGCAAAGCTGTTAAGGCGCTAATCATAAACCGTCTTTTCATGCCGGCCTCAGTACGAATGCGATCGAACCTTTCAACCAGCAAAACGTCTTTTCCCATGGACTCAACCATTCTAACGGCGGGAACCTTGACACTGCACTGTCCAGCCAACCACATGGCGGCCAGCTCGCTTCGTACCACCGGATACTGGTCTGTGGTGGAACTGAATTTGGCAATCCAGCTTGATCGATTATCATACAACAATGCTTTTGGCCTGGCGCCGCCCACACTGGAACCATGCAGTAAAGCACTGGCCAGGGCATCCGGCAGCGGCTGTCCGTTTTCAATTAATTCGGCCGCTTCAACCAACTGATCGAGCGTGGCGGCTTGTGTTTCTTGTATCTGATAATGGTCGGATGCTTTTTGTATGACCAAAGCACCGATACGATCTGATCCGGCATTTAATAAGTAATCAAGCTCGGTGATATTAGCTTGATCTAATCGGTATAAAAGCACTCTTCTTCCCCAGGCATCAGGTGCAGCATCCCGGATCACACTATGCATCTCGCCGACTCGCGGACGAAAAACGCCGCTTTCCAATGGAAGCTCACGTATATCCAATGAAATCGCAGCGCTCTTTTCAAGATAGCTTTTGCCATAAAAAAATTGAAGTTCTCCGGCATCTTCCTGCAACTTGCCGCATAGTACCGGCTCAGTGGCATCCGGTAGCCAGATCCAAACAAAAGCTTCAGAAGTCATTGTCTATTTTACCCTTTTTTGTCCGAACTCGTTCGGGTAAATGTTCGCGAATTTTTTCAAGATATGCGGCAACGGATGAATTTGCACGCATTCCGGCAAAATCGCTCCAGGAAAGTATTGGCAGGCCCAGTATCCACGCAGCCGTGAGATAATAACCGATGGCAACCTCCGGTGCGCCATGTTCTATCCGGACGACGGTCATTCGACCAACGCCTACACGCTTTGCCAGTTCCGCCTGGGTAAATTGTTTTTCCTTGCGCCCGGCCTCAATCAGCATCCCCAGTTCTTTAAGCACGTGACGAACCGGTAACGGCAAGTGGTTTTCAATTGGTTTTCGAGCCATTATCGTATCCTCAAAAAAGATCTATAAATAGATCACAATAATATTTAATGATCTATTTATGATACTTTTTATGATAAGTCAAATGTTTTTTTTGATTGTTTTACAGGATCGGTAATCCTGCTCCCTGAGGAATTCTGTGCAATTGAATAATTTCATGCAATATGCGGGCTAAAAAGGTGAGTAAACATTATAGCAGACCGAAAAAAAATAGATTGGACATAAAAAAGGAAGCAGGGAGTGAACCGAAAAAGCCCATCTCCCTGTTGTTATTATTTGGCACGCCCGTGGTCTGGGGTCAAACCTTGACGGGCTGTTGCCCAAATCGATTTTTCACACTTTTTATGAATTACCATATTTTGCTATTGTTTAACCTGTTGAATTTATTACAACCGAATTCTCTTTTTTGATGAGTTATATGCTATTTTGTCTGATAATTGGATTTGGGCAACAGCCCGTTGATTTGTGATTAAAATCATTAATAAATCATTTGTCTAATCAATTTAACTATCTGCAATAAATCAACATAACGCACAATAATCAATGATCAAGGTTTGACCCCATTCCCTTGGGAAAATACGAACGGCAGCACTACATCGGCGTCA
>NZ_JAZFTO010000287.1:0-2651 GCF_036446775.1 Candidatus Desulfatibia sp. | reverse complement strand
TTGAGAGTGCCGATCTCACTTGTAATCTGGTTGATTCTTTCTATTCCAACACTGACAGCGCCTGTTAAATCCGTTTCCATCTGCGTCAAATCGCTGTTCAAGGCGTTAAGTTGTCCTGACAGCAGGCTGGAATGTTCATATAGGGCAATCCGCTCGGGAGCTCCTGACGGGTTGTTTGAAATATCGTGCCACGAATTCCAGAAACCGGAGAGCATTGCACTAATACTGGTTTCGGAATTTTCGTTAAAAAGACCCTCAAAGATCCGCATGTAATTTTCCATCTCCTGGGACGATGCCAGATTCGCTTTTTCCTGCCTGAGCTGCTTTTCGACCAATTGATCAGTAGTCCGGACTATAATGCTTACATCCACACCGCGCCCAAAGAGCAGGCCGCCGTATTTTGCAGGCTGTCTACCCTCGATGACCGGGCTTTGTCGAGAATACTCGGGAGTATTTACGTTGGCAATGTTGTGGGCGGTCACCTCAACACCATACTGCTGCACACTCAAAGAGGTCCTGGCAACATCAAGTATAGATAGTATGCCCATGCTTAAACCTCCCTGCTCAGAAATGAATGCGAGCTGGATTTACTAAAATGACATTTGTCGTTGTACACAGTTTCTGATCCGTCCGCGCCTGTCATAATCGCTATGATCTCATCCAGAAACTGCAACGAATCATTGACAAAAGCCATGTTTTCTTTTCTGAAGACATCAATCTCGCTCTTTAATTTAATAAGCCGCAGGTACAGCTTTTGAAACTCAGCCCTGGATTCTCCGGGGATCAAATCCATTGTGCGGTTAAGCTCAAAAGTTTTTTGATCTTCCTGCAAATCAAGAACTGCAATGATTTCCTGCTTAGTGGTATTTATTTTTGCACAGAGCTCCTCTTTTTCTTTCGATATACTCCACAGTTTATCCAAGTCTAAATTTATCAGAGATTCTCTTTCGTGCTTAAAACAATAAAGCAGGTCATGGTAAAGCATGATCTTTTTGTAAAAAAGCTTTTCAATCAAACGAACGTTAGGCGTTTCCATACTTAGGCTCCCTATTCTATTTATCGGAAAATCCGGCTGTAAACTGAATTGTTATTTTGTATTTAGTGTTTAGTCTTTGGTGCCCCAACAAATTGGTATGTCAGCATATATTTCAAGCAAAACACAAAATACAAAACACTAAACACCCGCTGAATTCGATTTTTTATGAATTCAGCGGTTATCGATCCTTGAGGTCTGAAAAAATTATCTCTGCCAGCCCAATACCACCGCCTTTAGCAATTCCCAGGGCCAGGCTTTCGTCAAACATCGCGTCCATGATCTGTCTCTCGGTACTATTTCCAAAGAGCGCGTCCTTTTCAACGGTGGACCGCATTGATTTCAGCATATAGGTTATCAAGATGGCTTCAAACTCGGTGCAGGCTTTCTGAAGTTTCTGCAGTCCGGCCTTAGAGACATCTTTTTGCAAGACCGTCGCCGCCGGATGCGCTGCAATCGGTTTTAACATATCGCCTCTCCTTTATATAATTTCCAATTCTCCGTAAAGGGCACCGGCGGCCTTCAGAGCCTGCAAAATAGTAATAAGATCCCGGGGGGTAACACCAATAGCGTTTAAGGCCTTGACCAGTTCACCGAGTGTTCTTCCCGGCCGGATCAGAATAAGTCGGCTTTGCTCCTCGGCGACGGTGACATCACTATCCGGAGAAACAACGGTATTGCCCCCCGGTGCTATGATGATACCGCCCTCCATTTGGACAGGGGCCGCTCCTGCGCCCGAAGGTGCAAAGGGCTGCGGTTGTGAAACCTCTTGGGTCTCTTTGATCTGAATACTCAAGTTTCCATGCGCCACGGCAACTTTTTGGATCCTGACATTTTGCCCAATCACCACGGTACCCGTCTTCTCATTAATAATAATTTTGGCGATATTATCAGGTGTGACCTCCAGGTCACCAATCTGGGCGATCAGGTTGACCACTTTGCCTTGAAACCTTTCAGGAATCTTCAATTTTAAGGTGCCCGAATCTATCGGTGTAGCCAGACTCTCTTGCAGTTGCGTGTTAATGGCATCGGCAACCCTGGTAACCGTATTGAAATCCGGATTGTCTAACATAATAGTCAGCTCTTTTTTATTCATTATCGACAAAGGGAGCTCTCTTTCGATCGTCGCTCCGCCGCTTATTCTTCCTACCGTGGGATGATTTTTGGTGACTCCTCCTCCGTCAGCCCCGCCCACGGAATAACCGCCAATGGATAGGGCTCCCTGGGCCAGGGCATAGACCTTGCCGTCCACCCCTTGCAGGGGGGTCAGCAGAAGCGTACCTCCCGACAGGCTTTTGGCGTCGCCAATGGACGATAAGGTTACATCGATTTTTTTGCCTATGCGGGCAAAGGGCGGCAAGGTGGCACTCACCATCACGGCGGCAACATTGCTTACTTTAACATCAGCGGCGCTGACGTGCACCCCCATGCGTTCCAGCATATTCACCAGGCCCTGGACGGTAAAACCGGTCCCGCCTTTATCACCACTGCCGTTAAGACCGACAATCAGGCCATAGCCGAACAGTTGATTGGACCTGATCCCCTTGATCGAAGCGATATCCTTGATCCTCGCCGGCATACCCATGGATGGATAAATGAAACTGAACAACAATATAAT
>NZ_JAZFTO010000286.1:0-8175 GCF_036446775.1 Candidatus Desulfatibia sp. | reverse complement strand
ATATCGAAAATGATGAACAGCATCGAATCAAAAACTTTAATTGCTTTTCTTGACAGTTGTTACAGTGCAGCAACTATAAATAGAGGCTGGCGCACTCGAAGTTTAATTGAAAAGGACCCTTTTGAAGAATTCAAGGGTGAGGGTAGAGTCGTCATCACATCTTCAAACGGCAAACAGCTCTCTTTGGAAATTAAGGAATACGGTCACGGAGTTTTCACATATTTTCTTATCCAAGGCCTGATCGGGAAAGCCGATCAGGACCTAGATGGATATATAACCTTGGATGAAATTTGGGATTATGTTAAAAACAATGTGAAAAATACTGCCAAGAAATTTGGCATTCATCAGACTCCAATTATTGATGGAAGGCATAGCTCTGGAATTCTGCTTTCTAAATATCCAAAGAAATGACCTGTCCTATGAGCTAAAGGCTGCCTTGGCTTTAATATATTGAAATTAATTGCCAAAAAGTATCCAGAGAAAAATTTCATGAAATATTGGAGCATAATCTGTGCTTTAAGCATGTATAGCGTCTATGCGTCTTGTCGTTATTGATACCCATGGCCAGCGCTTTCTTTGTGCCCACCACCACCACCAGCTCACGGCCGCGGGTAACGGCCGTGTAAATCAGATTGCGCTGCAAAAGTATATAGTGCTGAGTCAGGATGGGAATCACTACGGCCCGATATTCAGAACCTTGTGACTTGTGTATTGAAACGGCATAGGCCAGAACGACCTCGTCTAATTCCGAGAAATTATAAACAACATCCCGGCCGTCAAAAGCAATGATACTTGTTCGATCCTCGGGGCTAATCTGTATGATTTCCCCGATGTCCCCGTTAAAGACCTCTTTGTCATAATTGTTCTTGATCTGCATTACTTTATCGTTGACCCGATAAGTGCGCTCACCCCTTATGATGGCGTCCGGCCCCGGGTTTAGCGTATTTTGCAACTCTTTATTAAGATTACCGGCACCCACTATACCCTTGTGCATGGGTGTTAAAACCTGAATATCGCCGATTGAATCAAAGCCGAAGCGGTCCGGTATCCGCGTTTTGGTCAACTCTAATATGATGTTCAGAACTTTTTGGGGGTCTTCCTGCTCGATAAAATAAAAATCAGTGTCAGACCCGTCGCTTTTTAGAATGGGGAGTTCTCCCTTATTTATTTTATGAGCATTGACGATAATACGGCTTGCTCGGGCTTGACGGAAGATCTTGTTGAGTTCAACCACGGGCACGGCCCGCGAGGCTATAATGTCTTTAAGAACGTTTCCCGCACCCACGGAGGGAAGCTGATTCACGTCGCCTACCAGAATAAACGTCGTTTGGGCATGCACGGCCTTTAAAAGGTGATGCATCAGAATAGTATCGATCATGGAAGCTTCATCAATGATGATCAAATCGCAATTCAATGGTTTTTCCTGGTTTCTCTGAAAGCCCCCCTTTACTAAACTGAACTCCAGCATCCGGTGTATGGTCTTGGCCTCACGACCTGTGGCTTCGCTCATCCGTTTGGCAGCCCTGCCCGTAGGCGCAGCCAGCATTGTTTGCACTTTAAGTTTCGCAAAAGTTTTTAAAATAGCGTTGATAATAGTGGTTTTGCCGGTGCCGGGCCCACCGGTAATGACCATAACCTTATGTTCAAGAGCACACCGTATGGCTGCAACCTGGTTGTCGGCCAGGGTTATATCGAGCCGGCGCTGGACCCATTCGACGGCCTGGTCTATTTCAACCTTGCGGATTGATTTAGGTGCAATGATCAGCCTCTTTAACCGGCTGGAGATACTGGTTTCACAGTGATAAAACTTGGCCAGATAAACTGCTTTGTTGTTTTCCTTAAATTCTTCAAAGTCGGCATTCAAATCTTCAATAATGATTTTGTTTTCAGCGGCTATGCTGCCGAGGGCATCAACAACAATCTCTTTGTTAACGCCCAGCATTTCCATGCTTTCTGCCACAAGGGGTTCATAGGGATAATAGACATGCCCGTCGTCTGCAAGCTGATGGAGAACATAGAGTATGCCGGCCTCTATCCTCAGAGGGGAAATTTTGGGAAATCCTAGTTTTGCGGCAATACGGTCGGCAATCAAAAAACCGATTCCGAAAATGTCCGTTGCCAGGCGAAAGGGGTTCTCGGTCACCACTTCGATGGATCTGTTTTTATACTGTTTGAATATCTTGGTCGCATAACCGCTGCTGACCTCGTGAGATTGCAGAAAGAGCATTACATCCCGGATTTCTTTCTGCTCGTCCCAGGCATTCTTTATCATTTCAATGCGCTTGTCACCGATTCCTTCGATCTCACCCAGTCTTTCGATATCGGTTTCGATGACCTTAAGTGTTTTTTCCCCGAATCTTTTGACGATGCGATCGGCCATAACAGGACCGACCCCTTTGATAAGGCCGGAGCCCAGGTATTTTCGGATGCCGTAAACCGTCGCCGGAATCACGGTTTTGTATTCCGCCACCTTGAACTGCTCGCCGAATTTAGGGTGATTTACCCACTCGCCCTGCATTTTGATGATTTTGCCGGGTGTCGGCGCCACAATATTTCCGATCACGGTCACCAGATCCCGCCGACCGTGCACCTTTACCTTGGCAATGGTAAAGCCGTTTTCCTCATTGGTAAATGTTATTCTTTCTATCTGGCCGGAAAGTTCCATGCGCTATGATGATCCTTTGCCAACAATATTGCAACTGCATTTCGAAAGTAGTGTCGTTTTCTTGAAAGGCGGCACTATCCGGCCAGGTTGTATTCATTGCCAAAACGCTATGTTATACAATATATTGTATCCATGTTGACAATATGATCAATATATTGTATCTAAAGTTTTCGAGACGCGTTTAATAGAATGAAAAAGAAAGCACGGACTTTATAAGGGGAAATGCTATGAACAGAAGGAGTTTTATCTTCAAAAGTGCTGGTTTACTGATGGGAAACCTTCTAGGGTTGAACGCTTTTTCAAAGGCATTTGCCCGCACCATTGTTGCCGGAAAATCTTTTTCACAACCCCGGATCGCGCTGATAATTGATGATATCGGACACAGCCGGTCGATTGCCGCAAAATTTGTGGAACTAAAGACGCCCCTTACGTTTGCAATCCTGCCGCACATTAGGCATTCCAGCACTCTGGCCTTTAAGATTCATAACCGGGGTCATGAAATCATGCTGCATCAACCCATGGAACCATACAACGCAGATAGTTTTGATCCGGGCCCGGGAGCCCTTTATGTAGGCGATAGCAGTGAAAATATCAAGAGGGTTATTGAAGCCAACCTTTCCGTTGTGCCGTTTGCGATCGGGGTTAACAACCATATGGGTTCCAAGTTTACCGAAAGCCGCCAAGAGATCACGGAATCCCTGGGCGCCATTAAACGCCACGGTCTCTTCTTTGTCGACAGTATCACTTCGCATCGTTCCATTGCCTATAAAACCGCTCGCAATCTCGGCATACCCAGTACCGGCAGAAACGTCTTTCTGGACAACATCCACGATGAAGCCGCGATTCTTGATCAACTCTTCAAATTAAAACATCATGCGCTTCAATATGGCCGTGCCGTGGGAATCGGTCATCCCTTTCCCGAGACCGCTGCCGCCATCGGCCGTTTTATCAAAGATCTTAAAGGTTCTGATGTTAATTTGGTTCATGTATCCGCTATCCTTAGTTGAATGCGTGACTTTTTACGAGATCAACCTTGATGATCTCGACAAGAAAGGACTGACAAATGAAATTTTTCATAGCAGAACAAAACCTGGGAGGCGATGCTACTAAAGCACAGACGGAAAAACTTATTGAATTGCTTAAAGAAAAAGGGTGGGATGTCGAATATGGAATCAGTAAAAACGTAGCCACCGACGATTCGGAGTTCGGACAAGAGGAAAAAATTCAGGACCGATTCGCCGATGACTTTATGAGCTGCCTTGCTCAAATCGAAGAGCAGGCAGAATGATGATAATATTACACATTTTTGAATAAGTTTTAAAAAAAGTGAAGTTTTTAGTTGTTAATGCCGATATATAGATAATACCTAATTTAATTTGCTAAAAGGCAAACCTTCCGAAAGGTTGGGACGCAAAGCTTCCGGTCTAAACCCCGCAGGGCGGGGTAAGACAGCGGGGTTGCTAAGCTAAAAAAATAAGCAGCCCGTTTCTTTTCGGAAGCGGGTTTTTTTATTGCTTGCCTAAAACCGGGTGCGCCGGTCCATATGGGGGATATATGTTAAACGGTATTTCTGCTGCAATATCAGCAATTAGGACCTTAGAAAAAAAACTGAGCGTCACTGCCAATAATACGGCCAATGTAAATACTCAAGGATTCAAAGCAAGCAACGCAAGCTCCGTAGAAGTATTTCCTCAAAACTTATCTACGGCGGCCGGGGCGGCACAGATAGGACGAGGTACAACCTTGGGGCAAATCTCGCAGAATTATTCCAGCGGATCATTCGAACCCACTTCCTCTGCTACCGATATGGCTGTGGGAGGCACCGGTTTTTTCATAGTTAAAGATTCGGAAGGCGCGGAATATTACACCAGGGATGGACAGTTCAATTTTGATAAAGATGGTCGATTTGTGAATACCTCGGGGCAAGTAGTGCAGGGCTGGGAACTTGATCCCAATACCGGGGAAACACAAGGATCTATTAAGGATGTGACCCTGACTTCATTTACATCCCCGCCCGCAGAGACCAGTCACGGGAAAACGATCATAAACCTGAATGCAGATGCCCAAAACCGAACCGGTGGAACAAACGCCCTTGCAAGTGCCTGGGACGGTGACAATACCGCCGGGAATCATATTGGTGACAATCAATATGAATACAACACGTCCATAAAAGTATATGACGGTATCGGCAGCACGCATGAGATTACGTTCTACTTTGACAAAGGAGATAATGCTTCTACATGGGAATATATTGTCGCCAACAAACCTGCTGAAGACCAAAGATTGGGGGCTTCCGGCGATAACCTTGGATTGTTGGCGCGAGGGACTTTAGTGTTTGACAGTTCCGGTGCTATTTCAAATATGGCGATGGATACCAATGACGGAGCCGGCAACTGGGTCGCTCAAGATGTTACGACAGATCTTACAAATGGTTATTTTACGTACCGCCCTGACTTCCAGGGCGCACCGGACGGCTCTACACAGATGTCCATCCAGTTCGACTTTGGCACTTTTTATAATGGTTCCCAATGGGCGCATGAATCATTGTCGTCCACACAACATGCTGCGCAGTCAAATACTATTTATGCATCAACCAACGGGTACGGGGCCGGCGACCTCCAATCGATCGGCACAAATAGAGATGGAGTGATTACGGGCAGCTATTCCAACGGTGAAGTTTTGGATCTATTTCAGGTAGCTATTGCCAAATTCAACAACCCGCAAGCTCTTAACAAGATCGGAAACAACCTGTACTCAAGAACGACCGCATCAGGCGATGCCATTCCGGGTATGCCGGGGACAAACGGATTAGGCTCCATTATACCCGGTGCTTTGGAACAATCCAACGTAGATCTGGCGACAGAGGCCGTGAAGTTAATTATGATACAAAGAAGTTTGCAAGCAAATCTCAGTGTGATTCGCACTGAAGATGAACTCATAGGAGATATTATCGATATTATTTCATAAAACCGTAACAGTTCAGCTACATTTGACAGGATAACAGGATAGACTTGATTGTTTTTTCATCCTGTTGATCACTTAATTCAGATCCCTGGCCCAGACCTGGATACAATAATATTGTTACCAATATGTGATATTTACTGGGAATAGCCCAGCATAAACGGACTTTATTACATCGCACCAGGGCAGGCCTTGACCTTACGCTTAATTTCAACCTGCCCGCCATCGCGAGCTCAGGCGAGGCGGGCGGGCTTTTCTCTCTCCAAAATTAAGAATCAGACCCACAGGTTTCCCTCTAAAAACAAAGTAATTAACCCATTGGACTTCCCCAGTGAAATACGCCCGCCCGCCTCGCCTGAAGGCGGAGCCGATGGCGGGCAGGCTTCGCTGTCATTGACATGAATTTCACGGGGCAGGCATGGGCTTTAATTATTCGCCTGACTGATTTTAGTTCTATTGTGATACGTTTTTTGATTAACTGGATTTATCCGCCATACTTATGGCGGATAAATATCAAGTCTATCCTGTTATCCTGTCAAATATTTTGCCCCGGTGAACTATTACTAACGATTGAGCTTGACTCAATTGGGTTTTTACCTCTTTAAAGGCTTTGGCTCTTGCAGGATGTCCGGATTTCAGCTATTTATATAAAATGGAAAATTCCTTCGGCCGCTCCAGGTGTATCAGATAACAATCCGCTTAGGAGAAATAGTATGCATAATGTTGACCTTCGATCCGACACCGTCACAAAACCGACTAAGACTATGCGGCAGGCCATTTTTGCAGCCCAGGTCGGTGATGATGTATTTGGTGAGGATCCGACTGTAAATCAACTGGAGGAGATGGCCGCTGATCGGCTGGGCAAAGAAGCGGCTTTGTTCGTATCAAGTGGCACCATGGCAAATATCGTCTGCCAGCTGACGCACTGCAACCGGGGTGACGAAGTTATTCTGGGAGATCAGTCCCACATTTTTTTTTACGAACAGGGAGGATCCGCCGCTCTTGGCGGCATTCACCCCCGAACCGTGCCCAATCAGATCGACGGCAAACTGTCCCTTGATGACATTGAAGCCGCCGTGCGTCCGGATAATATTCATTTCCCCAGAACACGCTTGATCATCCTGGAAAACACCCATAACCGCTGCCACGGCAGCCCCCTTGACCCGGATTACATGCATGCGGTAGGCGAAATTGTCCGTTGTTACGATTTGAAACTGCACGTGGACGGTGCCAGACTTTTCAATGCCGCTGTTGCCCTGGATGTTGAGGCGAAGCGGCTGGCGGCTGAAGCTGATTCCGTCAGTATTTGTCTCAGCAAAGGTTTGGGGGCTCCGGCCGGGTCGATAATTTGCGGCACCCGCGAATTCATCGTTCAAGCGCGGCGAGCCCGCAAGATGCTTGGCGGCGGTATGCGGCAGGCCGGTATCCTGGCCGCAGCCGGTGTTGTGGCGCTCACCGAGATGACGGAACGCCTTGCAGATGACCATGCCAACGCCACAAAGCTGGCCGAAGGACTGGCCAATATCCAGGGAATATCCGTTGATCCGAAGCTTGTTCGTACCAACATTGTATATTTTGAAATTACACGCAGCGACATGACACCCCAACTCCTGGAACAGCGTCTCAAAAACGAAGGGGTACTATTATCACCCACCGGCCCGAGTCAGATGAGAGTCGTTACCAATTATCACGTAACATCAGACGATATCGAATACGTCTTGAACTCATTTTCCAGGATATTAAAATCGTAAAGCCCATATCATAAGGGTGCAGTTACTCTCATCTCCCGGGAAATGAAAAATATTTTGGACAGGATAACAGGCCCGCCCTGGCCTCCGGCTCGTAGAGACATGAGCCTACGCCTCGGAGAGCGCGACTTCCATAGAACATACTAAGGATGCTGCAAAATATATAAGCCAGAACCAAAGATGCAAACTTACAAATCCAGGTCTGGGCCAGGGATTGACTTGATATTATAAAAGTACGGAGGGCTTAGGAGATATCAAAGGGGAAACGGCTACTTTTAAAAAGTCAGAATTTCGATTTTAAGCCCTTCTATCCTTTCAAAATGCCTTATGTTATGTAACCACTGAAAACCCGAGCGAGAGCGCGGTAGAACCAATGATGAGGTCGTGGGCACCGATCCGAATACCTTTCTTGCATAAATCAGACCATAGTTCTGCGTACATCCTGGCAATGGAGATCTCAAAAACATATATTGGAAACAACTCGATAACTTTCTCCACGTAAGCACTTCTTTTCAAACGTCTTTTAGTTGCATTAAGGAATGGGGTCAAACCTTGATCATTGATTATCGTACAATTTAATGAATTATCACAAATAGTTATATTGACTAGGCAAATGATTTGCTGATGATATTAATCACAAATCAAGGTTTGACCTCAGGTTTTTCACCTTTTTCTTTTTATGCCAAGAAAAGCGCGAATGATGCACCAGGCGCATTGCACCACATTATCTGCAGGGGAATTGAAGGGGGGAAGAGTTAGGGACATTCTATTGGATTATTGGTTTAACTGGAATGAAGCAGG
>NZ_JAZFTO010000285.1:0-20548 GCF_036446775.1 Candidatus Desulfatibia sp. | reverse complement strand
TCGGGAAACCTTTGGCGGAGACGGCTCATAACTTCCCGCCCCACAAAAGATGTGGACATGGCCTGAGGAATAAAAGAGTCAGCCGGAAGCAGACTGATTACCTTTGGTCTGAGCACGTCCTTGACATAGGTTCGTGTGGCGTCGGCCGTGGCAATAAAAATTTCGGTTTCTTTATGAACGCTCTCGGTTACGAAATTTTTCAGGTAGTAATAGACGGAGACTGATATAAGGGCGCAAAACAGCAAGAGAATGACTGCAGACCCCATTTGGAATTTGGTTTTGACTGTTAGTTTTTTCATAATCTGCTATTTTTTCCTTTTTGGTTTGGTTCATTTTGTCGATGTTTTACTTGACGGTGGCTCAGACTTCAAGATATTTAGAAAAATATATTATTTACAGCAAAAAAAGATGGTTAAAGTATATAATAAACAGAATTTTTCGCTGTACTATTCAAATTACGGGAAATGCGCGTTTGAGTCAAGGAGATAAGAATCCGAAAAATTGATCGTTTAATCTAAAAAACATTGCTGTTTCAACCGTTAAGCCGGACAAATTCTGGTCTGGCCGGTGAGGGACTTGGAGATTTATTATTGCTATGGCCTGGCCGAAATTTGTTAAACGTCATCTGTCGTTTTTAAAG
The DNA here is from genome assembly GCF_036446775.1 of Candidatus Desulfatibia sp. Taxonomy (NCBI): domain Bacteria; kingdom Pseudomonadati; phylum Thermodesulfobacteriota; class Desulfobacteria; order Desulfobacterales; genus Candidatus Desulfatibia; species Candidatus Desulfatibia sp. Next base: position 19,908 of record NZ_JAZFTO010000285.1, on the reverse strand, counting down.
AACGGGGAGCGAGTCCGGCCTTCGCATGATAAACACGTCGAGAAAAGACGCTGGAACCTGTGGCAACTGGAGCCATCCATGGCCTGCAATCTTAAATGCATCATGTGTCCATGGAAAATATTCCGCGGTCAGCCCGGAAATATGGATGTTGACATCTGGGAAGCGCTGCGACCCTATCTGGCTGAAGTCCAGTCCATCGATTTTACCGGAGGGGGTGAACCGCTGCTCCAACCCAGGCTGGCTGAGTGGATCCGGGAAGCAAAGGTAGCCGGCTGTAAAACTGGCTTTCTAACCAACGGTTTGATCCTGAACAAAGAAATGATTCACAATTTTATAAGCGCCGGTATTGATTGGATTGCATTTTCGATAGATGGTGCTACGGCAGATATATATGAGAAAATTCGAATAGGTTCCAATTTTAAGAAGGTGTGTAAAAACGTAGCCGCAGTATCCGACTTGCGGGCAGGAAATGCGCCTTTAATCATGATCAATTTTGTTATGATGGTCATGAATTTTCATCAAATAGAGGATATTGTCCGCCTGTCAGCCAGACTGGGTGTGGATCAGGTCAACTTCAAGCAATGCGATGTCATCAGGGGCGAAAACGGTAGAGACTACGGGCTTTTTGCGCCCCAAAAAAACAGGGAGGTACGCCGACTTGAAAAAGCAGTGAGTAAAGCACGGCGCCTGGCAAAAAAATTAAGGATTAAAACCACCGCCTTTGCTTTTACCCCCGATGAATTACCGGTTTGCGCTCAGGACCCCAGAGGCTCTCTTTTTGTTCGCCATGACGGTTACGTAGCTCCTTGCATCAACCTTGCATTTGGCGGCCATACTACTTTTCTGGGAGAAAAGGCCTCGATTGCAACGGTCCATTATGGGCGTCTACCGGATCAAGATCTTTTGGCTCTGTGGGACAATATATCCTGCAAATTCTATCGGGAGAGGTTCAGTCATCGAGTTCGAGCCCATGACGCTGTAATCGTAAATAGTTCTTTTGAGGCGTCATTGCCCAAACTTCGAGAGACTCTGCAAGCAGCCAAGGATGCAATGCCTGAAGCACCGCCGGGTTGCAATGTATGCCACTATCTTTACGGCATTTGACAGCTTTGATGCCTTTGATTTTTTCCTCAAATAGTGTTATCTAAATTATTGGACAGTAAGTTGATAAACAAAAAAGAACTATTACCTTTTTTTAAATACCAGCCCTGTTGTTTAGGCAACGTTAGGGTTTATTACCAGGAGACCAAAGATGGAGAAAAAGATCGCCGTTATTATCAGGGACAGGCAGGCAGAAGCGCTGCGAATGGCCTTAGGTCTGTTGCTGCTGGATGACACCGTCGATGTATTCTTCCTGGACAGCGCGATTGAAAATACCGAAAAGAATCGATTGCACCTCCAGACAGCCGCAGAAATGGAAATTAATCTTTATACCAACTGCAGTGAAAACCAGGACATCGAACAGCTCAGCGTCGAAGAAATCGCGGCCAGGCTAACAAATTACGATATTGTACTAACTTACTAGCCTTTTATCGAAGGGGGCAGCATGCATTTGTTATATATTGTTAAACAGGACCGGGGAGAAACTTTCCGGAAAATTATAAACGAACAAAAAAAAGAACACGAAGTTGAAATCATCGATTTTACGGACGAACCAGATTACGATATGATCCTGGAAAAAATCGAATCCTGTGACAAGGTGATCTCGTGGTAATCCCGGTGAAACTATTAAACCTAAATTGGATTATTGGAAAAGGAGTTAGCATTGGAACTTGGCATACTGGTAAACACCAGCAAAAATTTGAAGCACGTGATCGGTTTGATCGGGGCTGCCCTGAAAAAGGGTCATTCGGCCAGGTTGTTCGTGATGGATGAAGGCACTCGTTTATTGGAAAATTCTAAATTTACCGGCCTGTCGGATCACGAAAAAGTCAAAATGAGCTTTTGTGAATATAATACCGGACAATTGGGGATAAATCTCGAAAATTTGAATACAAAAATTAAAAAAGGTACCCAGTTGAATAATGCCATCATGTGCGAGAAGTCGGATAAGATCCTGGTATTGTAAGACACATTTCTTTTTTGATTTTAAACATACCCGCCAACAGGTATTTTAGGGCAGATCGCAAACCGGTTGTTCGCCATCAATCAATTCGGTAACCGTCGGATTTTCTCCACAAATGGGGCAATTTTTCTGCCGCTTTAACTTGATCTTGCGAAAATCCATGTTTTTGGCATTGAAGGTCAAAAGAGTATTTGTCAGCAAATCGCCCGAGCCGGTAACGAATTTCAAAACTTCCGTCGTCTGGATGGTGCCTAACATACCGGCTATCGCTCCCAGCACACCCGCCTCCGAACAACTGGGAACGGCGTCGGGTGGCGGGGGTTCGTTGAAGATGCACCGGTAGCAGGCCGACTCCCAGGGTTTAACCGTCATAGTCTGACCGTCAAAGCGCAGGATGGCCCCGTGCGAAAAAGGAATTTTGCCGAAAACACAGGCGTCGTTGATCAAAAATTTAGTGGCAAAGTTATCGGTACCGTCAACCACAAAGTCGTATTCGCCGATAATATCCATGACGTTGTCGGCCCTGATTAACTCTTGGTAAGTTTTAACCTGAACGTCTGGATTCAGGGCTTTCATTTTCTCCGCCGCAGAGTCTACCTTTGGTTGATTGATATCTTTGGTGAAATGGATTATCTGTCGCTGAAGGTTGGAGATATCCACCACATCGTTGTCGATTAGGCCGATCGTTCCAATGCCGGCCGCAGCCAGGTAAAAAGCCGCCGGAGAACCGAGTCCTCCCGCCCCGACGATCAATACTCTGGCTTTAAGTAATTTGGATTGTCCCTTGATACCGACGTCTTTCAATAATATATGCCGGCTGTATCTATCAAGCTGTTCTTCTGTAAAATCAATCATAGTCCTTCAAGTCCCTGGTTGATATCGTCAATAATGTCTTCAACATCTTCAATGCCGGCCGACAATCTTAACATCGAATCGCTTACGTGCATTTCCCTTTTTTGGGCCTCGGAATATTCACAAAATATGGTGGTGGCCGGATGCAGAATCAGCGTTTTATTATCGTTGAGATTGGTCGCCCGTCTGATAATATTCAAACTGTCTATAAATTTGAAGCATTCTTTTCTATTATTGAGTTCAAAAGTCAAGATGCCGCCGAATTTGTCGTTAAATTGAGCCTGGGCGGTTTCATAATATTTCGAACTTCTCAAGCCGGGATAATTTGCCGAATTTACTTTCGGGTGTTTTTCCAGAGCCCGGGCAATTTCCAGCGCGTTTACGCAGCTTTTATCGATCCTTAAGCTTAAAGTTTCCAGACCAAGTGTTTGCATGCACGCATTATGAGGCGCTAAACAGGCCCCCAGGTTTCGGTAAACTTCGCGTCTCAATTTTAAAAGCAGGGTAAAATCGCCGAATTTACCCGCATCTTCCTCTAATCTGGCACAGTCTTCCCAGTCAAAAGTGCCGTAATCAATGATCAGCCCCCCGACGGTGGTTGCGCCTCCGGAGATATATTTGGTGCTCGATATTACCTCGATATCTACGCCGAATTGGTTCGATTTGAAAATATACGGCGTCGTGAGGGTGCCGTCAAGAATTACCGGTATAGTGTATTTTTCGGCGATGCCGGCAATTTTGGCGACATCCGCGACTTGCAGTTGCGGATTGGTAATCACTTCAAAAAAGATCGCGCAGGTGTTTTCATCAATCGATTTTTCCAGTGCCCGTGCATCGGTCATGTCGATATATCTGGCTTCGAGACCCCATGGTTTTAAAGTTTTTTCAAACAATGAAAATGTATTGCCGAACAAAAAACGGCTCGTAACAATATTCGCCCCCGCTTGCCCCAGCGTTAGCAGCACATTGGCGATAGCCGCCATTCCGGAAGAAACGGCGATCACTCCCAGGGCATCGAACAGCAGCCGTATCCTTTGTTCAAAATCATCAACCGAAGGATTTGAAATCCGCGAATAGGAATGGCTCGGCTTTTTTCCCTCGAATGACAGCTGGATGTCCTTGGCACTTTCATGTTCAAAAGCGACACTATCATAAAGCGGCATTCTCAGCGCCCCGTGCATATCTTTGGTATGCAAATCACCATGTACGGCTTTGGTAGCAAAACCCTTCATCGCAATGACCCTCCCGCCATCATAAATACAAAATCGACTTCATCATTTTCTTTAACGACCGTGGTGCTGAAATTCTTGCGTTTAACAAAACTGCCGTTGATCTGAACCGAAACCGTTTCAGGTCTGGCAACATTTCTTTCTTCGAGAAGCTCTATAATCGAAATGTTTTCTTTGGCGGTTAAGTAATCTTCCCCATTGATTGTGATTTTCATAACGGATCCTTTCATATATGAAACATGATGTTGTTATCATACTGCTGCTGCCTTAACAGTAATTCTGACAGGGTAATATCGAATATCTTTTTAATTTCTATTTCGGCCCCTTTAAACAATTCTTTGACGGCATCATTTGCAGGATAGGATTTTTCAAGCTCAATTTCTCCTTCCAGCATCTCTAACACCTTAAGAAAACTGACATTGGCAGGATCATCATTTAATTCATACCCTCCTTTATTACCACGAACACTTCTCACAAGACCGGTTTTTAAAAGACCATTGAGAAGCTGCACCAGATAGTGTTTGGGGATCTTTCTTTGCTGCGCAATGTCTTTAAGCTGGAGCAGGCCGTTGCCGTAATTGGCGGCAAGTTCCAAAATCGCTGCAATACCATAGTTTCCCTTGCTTGAGAGTGAAAACATGTTGGTGGCTACCTTTGCTGAGTCAACGGATAACTCCCCAATTGAGCAATCGCAATTGGGGCCGGTTTATAGTTTTGTTACAAAGTTGACCAACAAAGTCAACAATTATTTTTCCACTAAACACAATTTTTTTAATTCTCAAATATCTTTAATAATTTCAGATAGTTTTAATATCAGCTTCGAATGGCGGCAGGACTTCATCCTAACCTTATATCTCCGGATGAGGCCTACGTGGTCGTGGCGGTAGAGGAATCCTATCCAATAAAAGGTGACGTGACGGTGATCCCGCTTCAAGTTCGCCTGAAAGGAGAAACGTTCAGTTTAGGTATGCATATCATTCCATTGGAATGATATGTAAGATCACAAAATATTGATTTGTCAGGCTTCAATCCAGGCCTGAAAATGAGAGTCTATTCAGCCAGCTTTCTCTCGATAGAGTTTTATACCTTCCTTATCCTTAAAGGCTGATGACTTTTAGGGTTCGCCTATTAATGGCATTTGCTGGATCCACGCTGAAATTCTTGTTTAGTTTTAACTAGAATTTCAGGATAAACATTCTTTATAAAAAGATAGGTCGGCACCATAACAATCAACTGCCCCAAAAAAAATGATACTGTTTCATGGACCCTTAACGCACCAAGCAACTGAGTTAATGTGAAGCCCACAAAGACAAGGAAAGTGAATACTCCCCTGATTGCTGACAAAGTTCCAAAGCCTGCCATGAGACCCATTACTATTGATAAAATGGCAAAATCCGAAATAAGTGATGTTTCCATATTTAGCACCTCCAGTGTAAGTTATAATTAACAATACCTCACACAATCCATCCTTCTTTGATATGTTTCGTTTATGTCAGAGAATCAGGCACTTAATAGTCGCATCCTACTCTTTCGCTCCTGGAATGACAATCAAGAACTCCTCTCCGCCAAACCTCCCGATATAATCGTATATTCTGGTAGCTTCTTCTTCCTCAAACTCTTTTATCTTTCGGGGGTCCCTAACCGTATAACTCAAGCCCTTTAGAATTTTCTTGATCTCTCCTGCTTCAATATTGTGATGGTGATTTATGCAAAGTGTTATGCGATTTTTTCCATCTTATATATGAAACAAAAGTTAAAGTGATCATTAATACCAGGGCTGGAAGCAGAACATAATCAAGATACGGCGTAAACGCGCTCATACCGACCGCGGCGAGTGTAATCACCAAAATAGGTGTAAAGCAACACAGAGCCACAAGGATCGTACCGGTAACAGCTGCGTAAAAAGTCTTTTTTGACGGTTGGGATGACTGTTTTTTCATTTATCTCTCCTTATTAGGTCTTTTTAATATATACGATTTTCAGATCAAATCGTAACAGATTTTCCTAACGTTATTTTGATTTTTTCATGCAGCTTGCAAAATCAGTGTTCACACACAGCAACTCAATCTGGCAATATCCTTTTTAAACGAAAGTGCCACAGCCTTTAAAGATTCCGCCAAGGTCGGAAACATGGGCAAAGAATTGATCACCTCATCAACGGTGTTTTTGTTTCTTACCAGCACCATGGCTTCGGCAATCAGTTCTCCGGCATCCGGGGCTAGGATGTGAACACCCATAACCTCTTCGTTCGATGGTCTTTCATATCCAAGACATTTATTTCGCAATTCTGGCAGGAAATTCGTTTGACCATCTCAACGGCATCTTTACATACTGGACATCCGGCACTAAAAACCTCAACTTTGCGTTTTGTACGCATATTTTTTCTCCTCTATTTTTTATTTGTAGAGTTCTTCCAATATAGGGCAATAACCAACAGGCCCTCTGCCTGTGCACCTTTTATATAGACGCAATAGGGCCTTTCTTATCTGCTTAAGATCCGTTATCCTTTTTTCAATATCTTCAATCTTTGTTTCTACGCGTGCCTTAACGTCAGCGCAGGTTGTGTCCGGTTCCACCCGCAACGACAGTAGTTCCGAAATTTCTTTAAGCGAGAAACCAAGTGCTTGAGAACGTTTTATAAATTCAGTTCGCTTAACTTCCTCCAAAGAATACTCTCTATGCCCACTCTTATTGCGGGGAGGTTCGGGTATCAGTCCCCGGCGCTCATAATAACGAATAGTCTCCAGGTTTACGTTTGCCTTTTTAGCCAGTTGGCCGATAGTCAGCTTTTCCATTTTTTACCTCCTGGAATAATATAAGACCCGTACCTTGGTACAAGTCAAGGGTGTGGTGGCAATTTTTTTGCGAAATTATCGGATATACTGAAAATTAGACAAGTTAAATTTGACTATAATGAAGGGCCTGTTGACGCCTAAGTGAGTTACATGATATAAAAAATGTCATTTTTTTAGCAGAAGATAAGAGTTATGATAGCTCAAGTAATAACGAACCTCCCTTTTAAAATGCAGTCGATGGTATGTTTTTCACCATAGTATTTGACTTATGATATGAATCGCTTAAGCTTAAAAGATGTTATGAATTTGCTTGGCGTTGATGTCGTTAACGGCACGCCGAGACAAGTGGAAAGATTCCGCAGATGGATAGAGATTATGGTGGAAAAGCGAGGAAATGCCTTTGTATTGGAGAACAGATGTAGACTTCTCGACCAATGGGATCAGCACATGAAGTTTAAAACCAAAAGTTGTTGTTAATACGCTCTGTTAGACAGTAGATTCGAAAGTCTTGGCCTGAACTATTATTTAAGACATAAAATTTAGTTCACCTTGCAAATATCTATTTTCACAAATTGTGATAATGACTTATCTCAAAAATTGGACCCCATCAATTTTGGAGATACCTTGCAAGTGCCTGTGTTCACTCGAATTGTAATACGATAATAGCTTATCTCAAAAATTATACCCCGTCCCTTTTGGAGATACCTTGCCATCAAAACAACTATCATAACCTGCTGAAATTTAAAAGATACGTTAATCGTATCACCAGGGAATTTTAAATTCAGTCCTCATAGCAATTTATGAAGGAAAACATTTTGCAAAAGCTTTCAATAATTTCGGAGATCCTTTCAGACGAATTTTTCTGGTGAGTAGAGCCCAAACAAGGTTTTTCTCTTGAGCCAGAAAATCGATCCACGTGCGGCTGTCGGCCGTCACCAGCAGATCGGCCTGATCCACATGACCTTCCTGAACTCCAATAGTTTTTTCCCGTATGATAACAGTACCTTTTAGATCTTCTGCTCCCGTAAAGGTGAAGTGAAATATAGCATTAAGACCTTCAGATTGCTTGGGTTGGAAAATTATGGGTAAACTTTCAAGGAACATTTTTGCCGAATTGGGTCGTATGCCGTTCGAAATTCGTTTTACTTTTTTGGAAGGAAACTTGGCGGTAACATGTTGCTCCGCATCGGAGCCTTTAACTACGTAAATGATTTCTTCCACGTCTTTAAATTGCTCCAAATAGCGTCTGGTATAGTCTTTGCGGTTGTCAAGATATTCACCGATGGCATCCCGACCGGCCGGACATACGGCCATGCAGCGATCACACAGTGTTTGAGCCCCGATGGAAAGATTCTGCCACATGGATATTGTTTCTGCATCGCTAATTCGACGCCTGTATTCGGCATGGTTCCGGCTATCTGCGATATTCTCCACCCAGTCTAGAAACCCCCCGAGCCTCTCACGGTAATTGTGTGAGTAACAGGCGCTAAAATTGAACTGTCCATCCCGAGATACCGCACCTACAGGGCAAACCGCTACACATAGCCCACATTCCAGACATGGATTAAAATTCATCGGCTGATCGTATTGATCAACCTTGGACGCTAATAAAATATTGCCCAGTATGACGGCAGCGCCAAATTGTGGGTGAATTACCAGCCGATTCCAACCCATATAACCAAGACCGGCTTCAACGGCAAAGACTTTATCGCAGGTTAACCACATTTTATCTGGCCAGCGACTGGATTCATAAGGAAACCCCGTCGGCATATTTAAGGCCTGTACGCCTTGGGCCTCGAGCCGGTTAACGATCTTTCGTGCTGTTTCATTGGCATACATCCACATATGCTTGAATTCAAAATTAGCAATTGAATGCGCCAAGGTTCTCAAAGAGCTTCTATTCAGCCGGAAAACCATTGCCATGACAGTTTGAACCCCCGGCATTACATAAAGAAGATCTTGACGATAGTCCGTCATGGCGGCACGGTCAACGTCGACAAAGCCGACATCGTCGACCCCGGCCTCAAGCGCAGTTTTTTTGAGCCAATCCGCCTTTATTTCAGCAGTCTCTTTTGATTTTGTAGTTGAAAGCTGGTGGCGGTATTCTTGAACAGTAGGGTGATCTTCAATACGCATGGCTTTACCTCCAAGTTGTGTATATTTATCAATATTAACTCTCTAAAATAAATTCAAAAATAAATTTAATATGATTTTTAAGCGGTCGTGCACTTTGCTCGATTTTCATCCTGACCAGCGCACCCTGCCAGCTGGTTAGAATGAAATCCGCAGTTTCGGCTATATCCAGGCGAGCAGAGATGTCATCCCTCTGCCGGGCCTCCTTGAGAGCACGGGCATAAAAGTCTGTCATAATGTCAACCGATTCTTTGAGTTTGATCCGGAATGCCGGACTCAGGTCGCCCATTTCCTGCGCCAGATTGCCGATTAGACAGCCACATGTGAAATCTATGGATTCAAAAATTTTGATAAATCCTTCCAAGAAGCGCTTAATCCGTTCAAGGGGTGGAACGGATTGATCGTCAAAAACCAAATTAGCCTGTTGAGAATAGAATTCAGTAAAATAATCAATGATCTGAAGCCCAAAATCTTCCTTGTTTTTGAAATAGAAATAGAATGATCCTTTGGGAACACCGGCGGCGGTGAGGACTTCCTGAATGCCGGTATGGTTATAGCCCTTGCGGTGGATTATTTGTGCTCCGACTTCTATGATCTTATCTCTGCTGTTAGTCTTTTTCATCATTATTAGGTAGGTTTTTCTTTTACTAATAGACCGGTCGTCTATAAAAGTCAAGAAAAAAATACTAACATATTGTGCTATCGGGGAGCAAGTTAGCCCCGCTTATATAGAAATTCAAGAGGAAGAGGCCTCGAGACACGCCATGTTCTATTTACTCCCATTATTAAGCCCTTATTCATAAATTCCGAAATCGACTCGGCTGAGCTCGTCGCAGGCCGCAATCCCAAATCCCCAATCGAATCATATCCTTGGTTTATACTTTGCCCTTTTTAATAAGAAATGAAACTGGGTACCTTCAGTTCTATTTAGCTCAATTTTCCCTTCAAGCTGTTCTGCTAACATTTTGACCAGGTGCAATCCCATTGTATCCGTTTGTTCTATATCCAAATCCTCTGGGATACCTACACCGTCATCACTGACAGTTAATTCAAGCTCATCTTCATTGGTTGGTTGCAGGGCAATGCTAATATTACCTTCTCTCTGCCGGGGAAATGCATGTTTCAATGAATTGGAAACCAGTTCGTTGATAATCAATCCGCAGGGAATAGCATTTTCAAGGTCGAACGAAATATCATTGATGTCAATATTCAGTTTTACTTTGTTTGTATCAACCCCATGGGCCACAGACAAACTATTCACAAAGCTCTTCACATATTCACCAAAATCAATATTGGCGAAGTCCTTGGACTGGTAAAGTTGCTCATGAACAAGAGCCATGGATAATATACGGTTCTGGCTCTTTTTTAATATATCAGCATACTTTTTATCCTCAATTTTATCGGCTTGTAGGTTGAGCAAGCTGATAATAACCTGCATATTATTTTTGACTCGATGGTGAATTTCACTCAGAAGGACTTCTTTCTCTTTGAGCGATGACTTGATTTTTTCTTCGGCCTGCTTGCGGTCGGTGATGTCGCGCCAAATGCAGTGGCAAACAGGGTGCCCCGCGATCTCAATCATCTGTGCCGTTACGTGAACATGCCTGATTTCGCCCTGCTTGGTGCGCTGGAGAGTTTCAAAATCGTCGTACCCTTCGCTCGATATTTTCCGAATGTGAGCCTGGATTTCTTTGGCTGTTTCCTTAGCTTCGATATCGGACACCCGCAACAGGGCAAACTCCTCCTTCGAATAGCCTAACTGTCGACAGACCTGATCATTAAACTCGATGAGCTCGGCGGCTTCAAGATCCAGGACCACAACTCCATCTGAATCTTGCTCGAAAAAGGTACGATAGCGGCTTTCACTCTCCTTTAAGGACGCTTCAGTCTGTTTTCGTTCCGATATCTCTTTCTCCAGCGAGACCGTCTTCTCTGATATTTCCCCGTCTCTCATTTCCAATTTACGACAAAGTTCATTGAAGGCATCGATGATATTCTGAACTTCAGTCCTTTGATTGGTAAGTTCGGAGGTTTTATATTTTCCGGAAGATAAAGATGCCATGTCCTTTTGGAGATTTTCCAGCGGGCGTGAAAGATATTTGTTGATCAGAATGTTGATCAACAGATAGATGGTAACGATGGCCCCTGTGACAATAATGCCGCCCATGGTTAGCAGCTTTTTTTTGTGTGCCATCCAGAGCGTATTAGAGAAAAAAACTTCAAGATGCCCCACCGACTCTGAGTTTTCATAAAGAATATTTCTGGCAACCCTCACGGAAACGCCTTCATCAGTGACACCTTCGTTGAAAATAATCTCCTCATTGTGATCTTTAAGAATCAGTCCCGCGATTTGCGGCGAATTCAACAAAAGTTTGCCGAGTTTTTTGGTGTTATTCAGGTCGAAAAGCCAGAGCTGAATAGAGAACATGTCGGCTATGCTTCGGGTCTGTTGTGATATGTAGCTGTTGAATTCTTTTTCTACTATCTTTACGGATATGAAATAGTAGACCGATCCGACAATGATGCTGACACACAGTACAACTAAACCTATTCCAACGCTTAAATCTCGCCTTATACTTTTGTACATGTTTTCCTCATCTATACAGCTTCGTGGATAAATTGACGAATGTCAAAAAAATCAACCAATCCTGTTATTCTATTTTCCGAAAAATTGCTGTAAAACTTGTTTTTTCAGTTTGTCATAGGTCCCGTCCGCTTTCATTTCGGCCAGCGCCGAAGACACGGCCGGAATTAATTTCCGGTGCTTTTTGTGAATATAAAGGTGCCCCGGAATCTTAACGATAGGCGGGAGCAGCCTCTCGATGCCTCTGATATTGAGGTCTCTCATCGTTTTTTCCGCGATAAACTCCCATTCCACTACAGTATCCAGCCTGCCTGCGTCCAGCATTTGAAAGAGCCGGTCCAATGTGGGCAGAAAGGTTCTTTTCCCCGGCAAGTTTTTTTCGAGAATCTTTACACCGATCCTGGCGCCGTTGTGATATTTTCCTATGGATTTCCAACCCTCAACGGGAAACCTATGCCTTTTCGAAAAAACAAATAATTGCAGTAAAACCGTCGATTCAGGGATTTGCAGCAAGTTGTAAGTATTTTTCGGCACAATCTCTTTGATATTGGGCACGCGGTTCGCGTCGCCGTCTCCTTCTTCGTTTGCAAGAACCAAGGCTCTCTGGGCTGAATCAATATGAACCAATTTCGCCTCCAGGCCGATCCGTTTAAAGGCCTCTTTCAGTCGCGCCCCTATAATATCCTTTAACGGTGAGTCCGCCCCGATATAAAAGGTATAGGTTCGTTTCTCCTGTTTTTTACACCCGCTCAAAGCGGCATTAAATTTTTCTAAAAATCCTGAATTTTTTCTTAAAAAAGCTTTACTAAAATAAATGCCGCCGGGAATTTCCCGTATGATGAATGTCTTGAAATTATCAGGATCCAGAGACAGGTTTTCAATCGATTTTTCTAAACCGTGAGCATTCATAAAAGCCACGTCAATCCGATTGGCTACCAGCATTTTCATCATCTGATCAGGACTGTCTACGGAGATGATTTCCTTGATGATTTCCCCCTTTTTTCGCCTGTCTTCAAGCCACTTAAATCTTGCACTGCCGATATCGGCGGCAAATCGCCTGTTTTTAAAGTCTATATCATCGGGGGAAATCTCGGAATCTTTATGGATAACATAGAGCCATTTGATCGTGAACATCGGCTCGGAAATAACGGCATAACTGTCTCGCTTGTCATTTTTTGTCGCTATGAAAAAACCATCAAATGTCCCATTCTCGGTACCCCTCTGAGCGCGCTCCCACGGGGGCATCTTCGTGATTGTGAATGGCTGGTTGATCATATCCATGGCACACCTTACGATGGGTTCGCTCTCTGCAGACAGCCTGTGCCCCTCTCTTTGGGTGGCCAATTTAATCTCACCGGCCGCAGCCAACATACGTAAAGGAAAAAGGATTGCAAAACATAAGGCTACAAAAAAGATCCATCTGGTTTTCACATTCCATCCTCATATAGGGTCGTCTATCTATTTGCTCTTGATTTTCACTGTCCTTTTCGAGTTCTAACAGTTGCCAACAAGTAGATCCATATGAAACTTCGTGTACTGTCCGGGTTTCCTGTTCCAAAGACTTCAGCAATAGTCTATAGCTACTCAATTTTCAGCACAGATCGAAGAGGTACCGATAAATCGTAATCGCTTCAGGAATAATACGAAATATAGAAAAAAGAGTGTATTAAAACATTATCTTTAATTTAAAAATGCATGTCAAATTTATTTTGACTTAAAAACGGAAAAACGGAGTGTGATTCGGCTTAGATGAGAAATAGGGATCAAATATTTTTCCATAATCACATTGTCCATATCATATGCTAACCACTCCTTTGTTTTTGCCACTGATAGGCATCAATAAGTAACAGCAATGTTGCAATAATAACAAATTATCACCTTCCTAAAAATTAAAGAATAAAAAAAACGTTTGACATTAATTTTGAGGCCTTATATAGGATAAAAAAGATCCTTTTAATTCCGTTTAGCCAAGGTGAAATTATGCGACTAACAAGAGCTGGTGACTATGCAGTCCGCTGTGTCCTCTATATGTCTAAACAGAAAGAGGGCATAGTAGTAAGCCGCAATGAAATTGCCCGAACGATGGACATTCCGAATCAATTTCTCGGTAAGATTGCACAGCAGTTAGCTCGATCTGGTATCTTCGAAATTGTTCAAGGGCCAAAAGGGGGCTTTCGTCTTTTAATTTCACCTGCAAAATTAAGTCTTCTGGATGTGGTTGAAGCCGTTACGGGCGAGATATTCCTTAATGACTGTGTTTTGAGACCTGACTCCTGTGCCAGGAGTTCCAAATGTGCAGCCCATTTTGTCTGGCAAAAGGCCAAAAATAAACTAAGGGAAACGCTGCATGAGGCAACTTTTACCAAACTGGTTAAAGAAGAGAGTTGTATGACTCAGTCGATGACGCTTGGCGATTAACAACAACGGCTCAACGTGTAATCAATAACTTGCAATGCACGAACCGTAAAGGAGGAAATTATGACTACACCAAAACAACTAACAACAAAAAACGATCAATTTTAAAGAAAGGAGACAAGAAGATGAAAAAGTATGTATGTTCAATTTGCGGATATGTTCATGAAAGAGAGAACCCACCTGAAAAATGCACACAATGTGGTGCTGCTGCAGAAAAGTTTAACGAACAGGTAACCGGTGATCTGGCCTGGGCTGATGAACACAGAATAGGTGTTGCAAAAGATGTAGATAAGGAAGTAATTGAAGGACTAAGAATGAATTTCACAGGGGAATGTACAGAAGCCGGAATGTATCTTGCCATGAGCCGCCAGGCAGACCGTGAAGGTTACCCTGAAGTTGCCGAAGCATATAAACGGATTGCTTTTGAAGAAGCAGAACACGCAGCCAAATTCGCCGAGCTGCTTGGAGAAGTAGTTGTTGCTGACACCAAAGCCAACCTAAAGGCGAGAGTAGAAGCAGAACATGGCGCTTGTCAAGGTAAAAAAGACCTGGCCACTAAGGCAAAGCAGCTGAACTATGACGCAATTCACGATACAGTTCATGAAATGTGCAAAGATGAAGCTCGCCATGGTCAGGCTTTTGCCGGTCTTTTGAAACGTTATTTTGGAGAATAATTTATAATGAGTCCCCGGTATATACCTGCCGGGGATTCCATAAAAATTAACTAAAGGAGGAAAAAAATATGGGAAAAAGGGTTCTTGAAAAATAAAATCTATGGTTGAGCATGTTGAGACACCTCTGACAAAAAGATTTAAAGGTAAACCTGATGAATTGTTTTCTGCATCCAGACTTCCGGGCGTAACAGATGTGACCTATGAAACCAACTCTGCTGATCTGGCACTTTTATTCAGACCTCTTCCCCGAGTTCCTGTAATGCTATTGTTCTGGGATGAAGATCGTTTTGGGGTCGGGCCACGATAACCGACTATAATAATTGTAAATGTATCCTAAAATTGGCTCTGAAATCGTCTTAAACGACTCTTTTTGACCCTAAAAAGGACCTTTTAAGCTAATCTCAGATTGGTACCAGGAATCAACACATTAAGTTGGTCAGGTGACATCACAAAATATTTCTCATTTACGGGGAACAAAAAGGAAGTCTCCTCCGTCGTGCCCAGCTTTGCGAATATCAGAATACTCCGGTGTCTGATCTGTATTCACCATGACTGGGCGTCGAATCTGACTAAATAAGAGCGTAGCATCAAGAATCCCCTGGTTTTCATTAAGGGCATCAATTTGCCCTAACGTCCGGCGGTATCCATTGATTGCCCTTAGTATATCTGCTCTGGTTGCATTTAAGAGAAGTTGGAGCTCAAATCTATATTTATCTTGGAGCAGAACAGCCATAGCTTTGGCATCATTCACGGCGGTGCGGAGCTTGGGGAGGTGTCGGTAATCGTTGTTCCCCACAATCAGGGCATAGTAGGAACCGAAGTCGATTTCAGCTATAGATTTTGCCAGCCGGGCCGCTTTGCGCCGTTTTCGCGCTGCCTGGCCGAAGCGTCCCTCGGGGTATTTTGCAAGATAGGCGTCAAAGTCCGCAGGATTTTTGCTCTCCTTTACAGACTCCCAAAACTCCAGTTCTTCGCGTTCGATTTCAAGTGCGGCCAGGTGTCGTGATAAGCGCCGGGCATGATCTGCATATTGTCCTTGCGGATAAAGGTGCAGATATTCTTCAAAATCCTTTGGATCCCGGCTTGCTTTAATGCCGTCCCAGAGGGCCAGTTCTTTGGTTTGTACTTCAAGACTGATCAGGTTTTCTATCCTTGATTTTGCAATACCGGCAAAAATGCCATTTGGAAAGGCCTGTAGAAAATTTTGAAAGTCACCGGTGTTGCGGCTGTTTTTAACCTTATTCCACATTTCCATCTCAAGATCATACGTTTCCTTAACGGCGGCAGTCAATTTCCTGATACGATTTTGGGCAACGTTTGCAAATTGACCACGGGGGTATCGTTTAAGATAGACCTGGATCTCATTCACGTTCGTACTGCCTTTAACCTGGTTCCACAATGCCAGTTCGGCGTCTAGGTCCGCAGCCGCGGCTGCGGCAGCCCTGAGCCGCTGTGTCCGGGCTGAGGCAAGGTCAACAAAGAGTCCTTAGTGAGTAAGCCGCCGCCCGAGACCGCATAATTACCGGCGATTATACTATTGTCAAAATCGATAAAGCCTACTGAATATTGGATATTCCAGACATGGGGAAAAGCGGTCCATGTGCAAGTGAATTTACTTTCAATTTCGATCTGGTCCGTAGACAAAACAGAGAGCTCTGTATAGGCATCCCGGCAGAATACAGGAGTTCCAATCCATCTAATCGTAGCGTCAATTTTAAATTTTATCTACAAGGTCTGTTTGTCGAGTCCGACTTGAATGAAGTATGGGTTTTTAATTGAGGCAACACCCGGTATGGGCCCGCCTTGAACAAACCACGAGATAGAGTCGTCCGTGCATTCCTTTATTCCGGGATCCGATTCGCATTCGTGCCCTAATTTTAATCGCAATCCACAGCGCAGAGTGGATAAGAGGCTTATATTAAATGTTTTTGGAGGAAAGAAGATATGCAATATATAGATATTTTTGTTGATTCTTACAATTGCAGGTTACTTGCCGCAAGCATGCATTTGGGAAAAGTGAAGATTAGTAGCCAACATCATCATGTCAGGACTCCTGTCTATATAGAAAAATTCCCCTGATGCGAAGAGCAAGGCCAAAGAACAATTAAAATGCACCCCGGAACTCCAACCACTAAAGAGGTTTCAGAAAGTTGTTTACTTATTTATGGATGTCCCGCAAATAACCATTTACTCCAAATTAAACCAAATGAGTCAAGAGCAGACTTGACCCCTTTATTGTAAAAAAAGGAAAACAATAAAATAGTAACCCTGGTAATATCACCTAAAATTTGTACATCATTCCGCAAATCGCCTTCACACTATTAAGCCTATAATAGAGGTATAAATCACATTATCCGCGCTTAAAATGTGATTTTAATCACAACAACACCCTTAAAACCTTGACAACATTGTCCGGATGGTACTATAGTACGGATTATGAAACGTGATATCTATTTGAAATTGCTGAAATGGAAAACGTCCAGACAGCGCAAGCCTCTGATATTGAAAGGTGCGCGCCAGGTAGGCAAGACGTACATTTTGCAAAAATTCGGGCATAAGGAATATGATAAGGTTGCATATTTTAATTTTGAGGAAAATCCTACGCTTGACGATTTTTTTAGACAAAAACTGGATCCGGCCAGCATTATCGCTAATTTGGAAATTTACATCGGAAAAAAAATAGCCCCTGAACAGGACCTGATCATTTTCGATGAAATACAGGCCTCCAATTATGCGTTGAACAGTCTGAAATACTTCAGAGAACAGGCGGGTTCTTATCATGTTGCTGCTGCGGGTTCTCTCATCGGTATCAGGCTTTCTCGCCCGAAGTCTTTCCCTGTGGGCCAGGTGAATTTTCTGGATATATACCCGATGACCTTTATGGAATTTCTGGATGCTGTGAAAAGATCCGAATTAAGACGTTTAATTGAGACTCAAAAAGAAGTTACACCGTTTCCAGAACCATTTCACAATGAACTTCTTGATTGGTTGAAAAAGTATTTTTTTGTCGGTGGAATGCCGGAACCGCTGCGATGCTTTGTCGACACCGGAGATTTATCAGAGGTCAGGGACCGCCAGAAGGAAATCATAAATTCTTATCTGCTCGATTTTTCTAAGCACGCGCCGACTTCTGACATTCCAAAGCTGGGTCTGATGTGGAATTCAATTCCGGCTCATTTGTCTAGAGAAAATAAAAAGTTTATCTTTTCAGCGGTTCGGAAAGGCGCCCGGGCCAGGGAATACGAAAATTCCATTCAATGGCTGGAAGATGCCGGGCTCATTTACAAATCCTACCAGGTTTCCACAGCCGGTTCTCCCTTGAAGGGCTTTATGAACCCAAGCAATTTTAAGGTGTTTGCCCTGGACGTCGGTATCCTGGCGGCTATGGCAGGTATCCCTCCGAAGTCGCTGGTTGAAGGCTCCCATCTTTTCAATGAATATAAAGGCGCATTTGTAGAAAACTATGTAGCCCAGCAACTTAAGTCGGAAAAAGAAATCGATCTATACTATTGGACCAGCAAGGGAAAGAGGGCTGAACTGGACTTTTTGTGTGAGATCGAAGGCGGCATACACCCACTGGAAGCCAAGGCCGGTGTAAGCCCGAAAAGCAAAAGCCTCCTTTCCTACGACAAACAGTTCAACCCTGCGGTGCTGTTCAGGACAACGCTTCTGAATTTGCGAAAGGATGGGAAAATATGCAACATTCCCCTTTATGCTGTGCATACTTTTCCAGAAATCATGGAAGTTAATTACAGGTGATTTGATTGTATCTTATTATTTCATCGGACTTCGTAGAAACATAATATTCCCATTCCAAAGGTATGGGTATAATGTTTCCTTCCGAGATTTCTTTTTCCTTTTCAACTTTAACATCATCCGCAAATGCCCAATCCCAAGAATATTCGCCTTCCCTCCTAGTTAGAATGAGCTGGGGTCCGTGTTTCACCATCATCTCAGGGTATCCACAGGCCCTTATCCTTTGCTATGTTTCGTTTTGCACGCCACCAGCAGGAAGAGCACGGCCGCAATAACTGCAATGGTGATCCAGAGCAGACCCCAGAATATAGTGGGAAGGTGGGTAAGTTCTGCCAGCATACGAGCATCCGAGCGGAGGTAGGGACGATCCAATACGTCACTCTTGATGTCGAGTACGGCATAGAGGCAACTTGTCAGACCGATCACCTTCAGTATGAAGTCATTGCTGTTTTCGGACAGATACTTACCAGCAGCGATCATAGCCAGCCCTGAAAGGAGACCGAAGAAAATCCCAAAGCTAATAATTGGTCTAACAAATAGTAATGAGATTAGAATCATGAGCCCTCCAATGACCGTGGCAATTGTCTGATCATAACGGGTGCGGGTGGCGAGCACTAAGATGACACCGCCCAAAACCAAGCTTCCCAAGTACCCTGCGGAGAGCGTGAGAAATCTATTGCCTCCGGCCGTCACACACACACCTCCCTGCGCAGCAACGATACGAATCTCCTTGATAGACCCGCCTGTGATGACTGCCATCACACCATGGCTCAGTTCATGGAAAAACACTACGAGAATCTTCAGGGGATAGACAACCCGCGTGTTCCAGAGATAAACAACAGCCAGCAGGATAAACAGGAGGCTGATTAATTCCTTCCACTGGATTTTTCGAGAGGTTTGTTCTGGATTCATTTAAACCTTCGCAATGACCATTCACGGCTGTTTTGGAAAATGAATTGAAAATTATTTTTCATATCCCATTTTTTTTCTTTTGCCAAGGGAAAGATTTTCTAAGAATGTTTCCATAGGGGTTCTTCCTTGGCATTTTTTCCTCTTTGGCTTTTTCCAAAGCCTTTACCTGAGGCTCGGTAAGAACTTGGCCTGGAAAATATTTTCTGTATAGATATTTAGCTTTTTATGATATAATTATTATATCGATATCGATGTTTTTTCTTCATGGTTACTATACTGCTCAGGCAGTTACACAATTTAAAATCCACCGTTAAAGCTTTGTCGCCATTGGACAGCAGGAGCCCTGAAAATATCGAAATCAATATCGTTGTACTATAAATACAAAAAGCGTATTTGAATTCTGATCTTTCAAACGCGATCTAAGAGGTCATATCTATGCGAGCGCATTATAATATTTTTTATTGGTCAATGATTATAATCCTCTTCAGTTTAT
>NZ_JAZFTO010000284.1:0-6634 GCF_036446775.1 Candidatus Desulfatibia sp. | reverse complement strand
CAGGTCCGGCGGGATAGTCGTTCTGGAAAAGGGGAAAGAACCTCTTAGCACAAAGATCTCGCCGGCGTTGAACAAGATGCTTGGAAAAAGGGATACCGTGTCGTTTGTGTTGAGTGAAGAGGGCAGGGACACCATGTTCGCCTATACGCCGATTTCAATATCTCTCGGATCCGGGAAAGTAGGGTTCGGCGGCAGCTACGAGTCGCTTGACCATATGATGGGCAACAGGGGTGAGTTCTGGTACGTTATCCTGTCCCATGATTTATCCGAGATGCTAGGGTCTTTCAATCAAGGGGTGTACGCGATTATGTGGACTGGAGCGGTGTTAATCCTGATAATGGCAATAGTTGCGCTGGTTATCGGTAAGAAAGTCTCGCTTCCGGTAATGAGGATGCTTAGCGAAACGAAAAAAATTGGGAAGGGCGATTTTGACGTGAATATCGCAATTTCCTCCAATGACGAACTGGGTGACCTGGCCCGGTCTTTCAACAAAATGGCCAAGGACCTGAAAGAGACCACCAGACTGAAGGATAATTTCATATCCCTTGTATCGCATGACCTGAAAGGACCGCTCGGAACAATGCTTGGGTTCCTGAAGCTGGTACGCGATGATGAGGCGGAGCCGCCCGGTGTGGGCCAGAGGCGGATACTTGACGGTGCGATGGAGTCGGGGCAAAACATGGTTAGCCTGATTGAAAATATCCTTAATATCAGCAGGATTCGGAATGGAAAACTTGTGCCTAAGCTTGGTTCCATGGATGCCAACATGGTAGCGGTAAAGGCCATGGCTGGTTTTACACATGCTGCGGATGAGAAGGGAGTAAGACTGGTAAATAAAGTACCTGAAAAATCATACATATATGCCGACGACGCATTGTTTGGTGAAGTCATCCAAAACCTCGTATCAAATGCCATAAAGTTCTGCAATAAAGGGGATTCCATTACGATTTACATACCCGACGGTGAGCCAACCACGATAGCCGTTTCCGATACGGGCGTAGGCATCAACTCGAAACGCCTGGATGCAATTTTTAATTATGAAGAGAAAACATCCACCACCGGCACTGCCGGAGAGGTTGGTACCGGCATGGGGCTTCCGCTCAGCAGGGACATCATGAAAGCCCATGGCGGTGAATTGCTTGTTGAATCGACGGAAAATAAGGAAACAGTTTTTTACGCCAAACTGCCCGATATAAAGTAAGGCTCATCGTGGAAATGAGTGGGTAAGAAATAATAGTTATTCATGCCAATAGGTAGAAAGGAAGCGGTGGGGCAGACAATCCTGTCTGCCGTTTGCCCGAAGGGCAAATTAATCGGCGGCCCCATGGCCGCCCGACAGGCATGATTGCCTGTCTGCACCAATCCTAAACTAAATCACATCTCTGTTTTCTTGGCCAAAGTTATGGGATATATTTATACAAAGTCCCAAAAATAACATTAGGTGGATATGGAAGATTTTTCCGGCTTTTTAAACGAGTTTTTGGAGGAGACCGAAGAACACCTCCTTACGCTCAATTCATGCCTTCTTGAAATAGAAAAAGGAGGGGGAAAGGGCGGGCTCATCAGGGGAAAAATAGATTCCCTTTTCCGCGCGGCCCACACCATAAAAGGGCTGGCGGGAATGATCGAGCTGAAAAATATAGAAGAGCTTGCCCATTACGTGGAAGACGTTCTTGGCGAAATGAGGCGGGATGCCATCGCCCCCACTCCCGTCGTTATAGATATTCTTTTTAAGTCGGTCGATTTCCTGGTGACACAAATAAATACCCTTAAAACCGAGGGAACGGACAAAAACGTCAGGGCATACGGTCTGGTAAGGGCCCTCAAGGATGTTGTCGAAGGCAATGTTCCCGCGCAGGCGAAGGATGGGGAACAGCCGTCAATTCTGGAAAAAATCGGAATTGACTACTATGGCCTGGGCGAGGCGGAGCTTTCCCTTATTGAGGAGGCATATAACGCGGGACAGTCAATTTACGAAATAACAAAAGAATTCAGCGGGGGGCTGATGCCAAAGAGAATGAGAGGACTCCCCGTCTTTAAACTGGTAGAAGAAAACGGACGCCTTATCGTTACCCACCCGACTTTTAGAGAGATTTTCCGTGAAAAGGGAATCGTAAACTGCCGGGTGCTTTTCAGCTCGGCGGAACCGCCCGATAAGATAAAGGATATATTAATGGATCCCGTGCGGGTTTTGCATTACGGGAAAAGCGGCTTTGCGAAACCAAAAGCGCACGCCGGCCTTTCGGAAATTCTGTCGTCTTTGGACAAGGCAATTATTGCCGAGTACCTTGCGGACGTATCCGAACTGGCCGGGTCAATAGATCGCGGCCTCCTCATTTTGGAAAACGACCCGTCCAGAACAGATATTCTTGTAAACTTGAAAAAAGACCTTAACGCCATAAAGGGCGGCTCGGCCATGCTGGGCTTTTCGAAAATATCCTCCCTTACGGCCGACATGACGAGCTTTCTGGCATCGATTGAAGCAAAAAACGTGGCCATTGACAGCCGGATTCTTATAGTTCTGTTTGAATGCACGAAGACCGTGCGCAAGCTTTTTGATGAAATTCGTCAACGAAAAGACACCGGCGCCGGGATAGAGAGGGAAATCGGCTTGTTGGAAGGGGCTCTTGGAGAAACCTTTAAGGTGGCGGGAAAAATCGGTGAGTTGAAGAGCGCTATGAAAATGGCCGCGGTTGATCTGGATTTCCTGGACGACAGGGAAATGGCGATGATTACCGAAGAGCACGAAAAATCGCTTGCCATTTTCGATATGAAGATATTTTTTAAAAGTGGAGCTATTGGGGAAGGCCATGAGCCGTTGGTAGTGCTGCCGATTATCGAAGAGGCGGGAAATATCATAGTGCGCATTCCACTTATCGAAGACGTGCCGGACATAAACGGGTTCAACGCCGATGAATTCAAAATGGGCTTTCGCTTTCTCTTTTCCTCGGAGCTTGAGGAGGACGACATAAGAATGCACATCATGAAAGGGGTTGGAATCAAAACAGTCGAACTGAAGGAAGTCCTCAAGAAAAAGGATGTATGGGGCGCGCCGGTCCCGGATGGAACTCTCCTTGAAGTTTCAAGGGAAGCCGCGCCCGGCATTCCCGGGGTGGAAAAGGAAAAGTTGGCCGAAAAAGCGAAGAAGAGAATAGTGGAAAAGGGGACGAGCACCATACGCGTGGATATCGAAAGGCTGGACAACCTCCTTAACCTGGTGGGCGAGCTTGTTACGGACCGAACCCGTTTCGGACGCATAACCGATGAACTGAAGAACCGCAACCGCAGCGATCCGCTTTCAAAGCAGTTGACGGAAACAAACCTCCTCTTCCAGAGACACATGAACGAGATTCAGGGAATGATAATGTCGGTGCGAATGGTGCCGATCGGAAACGTATTCAACAGGCTTCCGCGCATGGTGCGGGACCTTTCGAAAGCGCTGGGCAAAAAGGTGGAAATCGAATTCTTCGGCAAGGAAACGGAACTGGATAAAACGCTCGTGGAGGAAATATCCGATCCCCTGATGCACATTGTAAGAAATTCTATCGATCACGGAATAGAAACGCAGGGGGAACGCAGGGCGGCCGGGAAAAATCCCGTTGGGACGATAAAATTGGAGGCCTATCAGGAAGGAAATAATATTGTCATAAAGGTGTCGGACGACGGGCGCGGGCTTAACATAGATCAGATCCACGCAAAAGCCCGGCAGATGGGGCTTATTACGGGCGAAGAAGAGCGCCTATCCGAAGATGAGATAGTTCACTTCATATTCGAGCCGTCCTTTACCACCGCCGAAATCACCACAAAGATTTCGGGACGAGGCGTCGGCATGGACGTGGTGAAAAAGAACATCATAAAACTAAAGGGCCTTATAGACGTCCATTCGGAGCCGGGCAAGGGCGCAACGTTTTTGATAAGGCTGCCCCTTACGCTGGCGATCATTCCCGCCCTTATGGTGGGCGTGGGGGAGGAGACCTTCGCCGTACCCCTTTCCGCGGTTGTGGAGTCGATACGCATAACTCCAGCCGAAATACGCATTCTTCATGGCAGGGAGATGATAGACCTGCGCGGGTCGGTAATGCCGCTATTGCGCCTTGGCGATTACTTCCAACTTCACAGGAAAAGGGCGAGGGGCATGAAAAGTGAAAGAAAGGATAAACCGCGCTTATCAAAGAAAACCGACGCCGTATTCGTCGTGGTCGTCGGCATTGCGGAAAAAAGGCTGGGGCTTGTGGTGGATGAACTTTTCCAGCAGCAGGAAATCGTCATAAAAAATATCGGCTCGATCCTTAAGGACATTCACGGCATAGCCGGCGCGTCGATTATGGGCAACGGGGAGGTGGCCCTTATCATCGACGTGGGGCAGATAATAGAGGAAGGCTCCAGACAGGAAACAACGGCGGCTAAATCACAGGGGAACATGGAATAGTCCTGAAGGGGGGCGGCCTCATGCCGGTTTGATTCTACCCCTCGGCTCTAAAAAACCAACGACCTTTCTGGGTTGTTATATTTTTCAGTTTATTGAAATCACTCTGGGAGGCTATCCGAATTGTACTCCAAGTTCTCTTAACATTACAAAAGTATCAATACATCTCTTATCATCAAAAGCCTTACACACATTAGGGATTGGTACCTTTTTTTGAATATCGCGTGAAAATACTTCATGCGTCACGACAACATAATCTTTTACAATTGCAAAAGCTATTAACCACCCATCCGCACCGCTTGCAAAGTCCGCCCTTGCTGGATCATTAAACTGGTCTTGATTATTCACCCAATTCATAATCTCACCAAATTTCTGCACAATTTCTGGCTCATCAGTTGAATCGAAGGCATCATCAAAGTCTCCATCTACCCAGTCCGCAAGTTCATTTTTCATTCTCGAACACTCACCTTGAATGCGGTCAATGCTCCGAATCTGTCCGCTACTTGCATGGCTTATCAAGCTATCCCAAAAAGCAGGTACAAGGTCGAATGCATAATGGCGGTTCGCAGATTCAATAAAAACATTGGCATCGAGAGCATATTTGACATCTGGCACAGCTAGTATTTTCCGCCCTCGATAGAGGATGTATAACGGTCAAAGGTTGCACCATACAGACCTGTTAATTTGTAGGCTTCAGAGTAAAGTAACTTACCTTCCTTTGCTGCCCGAAGTACGAATGATGCGAAACGCTGTCCTACACGCACATTCTGGTTATTATAAAAATCTCCTCCTGGTGCCCTACTTGCCGCTTTTCGGCGTTCATCGCTGAGATAGGCTCTATAAAACTCCAAGAATCTATTTTTATCAATAAGAGCAATATCCAAAGCCCTACGGGCAGCCACAAGCGCACTAACCTTATACTCCCGTGCTATCTTTTGGAATGGTTCCGAATCATTTTCGAATGTATGCCACAGAGAGCGTAAACTATTTTCCGGAATTAGAAGTTCCGCGGCTATTCTATTGCATACTTGTTCAGTTGGGTCGTTTGCCGGCTGCATTTCACGCAAATCAAAACCTGCGCTGCTCCCAAGGAATACATGCGCTACTTCATGGGCAAGCGTAAACATTTGTGCGGCCTTGCTATCAGAACCATTGACAAATATAAGTGGGGCATACTCATCTACAAGAACGAACCCGCGAAATTCACTAGGGTTAAGTTTGCAATGGGTATTGTTCCCGAGAACGCCGTTAATCACAACCATTATCCCTGCTTCTTCCATAGCTTCTCGAAGAGCACTGAGAGCATCTGTCCACGTTGGCTGCATGGCAGCCCACCCTTCTTCAAGGCGAAGTGCTTGCCTAATAAGCTCTGCTACTGATGTAACCTCTTCCTGAACCCTTGAAGAGTTTACAAGCGGAAGCCTGTCCTGACCTTCCTCAATCAAATACTCGCGCATCCATATTTGCCGTTGTTGCATCATTTGAACGGTTTGCAAAAGTTCAGGAGATGGTGTGCTCATAAGGTCATCGCTATATGTTCTGAAAAACGGGAATGGTAAGCGGTCCTCAGGTGGTTCATTAAGAAAGAAAAAACCCAGCGGCGTCAATGTTTTTTTTGCCAAGATTTCCACTTGTCTTAGCGTTGGTTGCACCTCACCTGTAATCCATTGTTCGATTTTTGGAAACTTGTTTTGCAGTTCATCAACCGTCCGATGTGAGCGCTCTAATGCCCAAAGCAAAAGCTCTTTGTTAACAGCAACTCTGCTCATTCCACCACATGCCCCCTATGTAAATCCTGTCTGTAACAGCCTAAGTACATCATACACTACATGATTTTGATCATTATGAAGTGATAACGATTATTTTGCACAAAGCCTTCAATACTTTCATTTATCAAAACCCTCCGGCCTTTTTCGCCGCAAGACCGGCGGCGATGCCCGCGGCTATATAAAGAGCGGCGGCGAGAATTAGCACGTTGCCGAACCCCAACGAAAGCGCCAGCAACGGCGCGGCGGCGGCCCCTATGACCGATGCGAATCCGTTTGCCGCCATTCCCCACGGAATTGTTTCATCCGACGTTGAGCCGAGAACCCTTAGCCCCAGCGGGTAGGGAATTCCCATAACGAACCCGCACGCCGCAACCGAAAACGAAAATAAAAAACCGTTCAGCGCCCCCCCGCCCGCAGAACTGAAAACCGCGCCTGAAAA
>NZ_JAZFTO010000283.1:0-2720 GCF_036446775.1 Candidatus Desulfatibia sp. | reverse complement strand
CTGTACGGTCGTGAAGGAATTCGGGCCTGTCGCCGCGCACTGCGCGAACAGGGGTGTCTGGCTGTGTGGTCGGCTGAGCCGAGCAAGAAATTCGAGCAGCTCTTGATGAGTTGCAGTTTCCATGTGCGCCGTTTCCGGGTCCCCGCCTACAAGGGGAGTAAATCGCAGTCACGTTTTGTATGGGTCGCTTCGGAGGACAAGATTATACTGCCCCCGGGTGGCGGCGAGCCGCGCCTACCGTTCAAGAACGGGTCAAAGGGAAGTCGCAAACGGCCCCGAAAGAGACGCTAGTCGCGAGCGTCTGGTGTCAGCCCCGGGTGTGAAGGGGAATGGGGGCAAGTCTACTTTTGACCCATGAGGAATGCGAAACGTATATAAACAAGAAGGAGCAAGACGTGACAGATTTCATGCCGTGGAACAGCCAACCCCTCGGAGTGTGGGCGGAGAAGTACGCTGAAGGAAAATTCATTGGCCTCGAAGGCCGACGCACTCATTTTATCGACACGGGCTCGGGCAGTCCCGTCCTTCTTGTCCATGGCTTCTTCTTCGACTCTTTCACCTGGCACAACAATATTGAGGCGTTAGCGGATAACTTCAGGGTACTTGCCCCTGACATGTGGGGATTCGGCTACAGCACCCGCGAGCTACTCGACTATGGCTACCCGCTCTATGCCAAGCAGCTCTTGCTTTTCTTAGACTCACTCCATATTGAGAAAGCCTCAATCGTCGGCCACTCTATGGGTGGCGGTACAGGAATCTACTTCGCGGTGCATCATCCCGACCGTGTCAATAAGCTGCTTCTGGTTGGCGCTGCCGGCATGCCCAATCCCCTGTCTCTCTTCGGCAAGCTCGCCAATCTCCCCCTGGTGGGGGAACTGATGTACGGCATGAAGGGCAACTTCATGCGCCGCATGGCGCTCAAGACCAACTGGTTTTATGACGAAAGCTTCATCACTGATAGCTATTTCGAGAATGCCACCCGTTTCCATAAGGTGAAGGGATCGACCGACGTTATGCTCACTATCCTACGCAAGCAGTTCTTTCACACTCTGCCGGACGAAGTGCGGGCGCTTGGCGAGTTGAACATTCCGACCCTGATAGTATGGGGGCGTCACGATACCGCCGTTCCGTTGGCACGCGGACGTGAGATGCACGCGCTACTCAAGGAATCGCGGCTAGAAGTCTTTGACAATGTGAGTCACTGCCCGCACGATGAGGCGTTCGCACGGTTCAATCAAATTGCTGTTGAATTCTTATCTTGATCAGGAGTGCCGCCCAATCGGGGGATTCGCGGAGTTCGGGACATCCATAAATAAGTAAATAACTATTAAGGAGGTAAAAGGAAATAACTTTTTATCTCCTTCTCAATTTTAGTTTCATTAAAAGAAATAAATAAAATTGGAATATCAATTTGCTTTCCTTCAATACTTAAATTAAATGTAATCGATAGTGATATCGATAAACAAAGGAATGAGAACTCCGGGACGCATCTTGATTAGTGATTATATGTTAATTTAAATCAAAAAATTATATTAAAAGCTCAAATTACGGACAATAACTATCGCAGTAGATGAAAGTACCAGTAAATAAGGCTCTGGCCGAAGAAAATATAGGTAACGGCGCCGATGGCCAGAAACGGGCCGAAGGGAACGGCAAATTTTATATTTTTGCCTTTGGCCAGCATGACCGTCAGGCCTACCAGGCTCCCCACGGCAGATGAAGTAAAAATTGTAAAAAGCACGCCTTTCCAGCCGACAATGGTTCCGATCATTGCCAATAGTTTGATATCGCCGCCGCCCATACCTTCCTTGCGAGTCAGCAGATGATAAGTCCAGGCCACAATCAGAAGACTTCCGCCTCCGGCCAGCAAGCCCAGGGCAGAATCTTTCAACGTCACCTGCGGCAGAGCAAAAGAGGCCAGGAGGCCGAGTGGAATTCCGGGGATTGAAATCACATTCGGTATGATTTTGTGGTCGATATCGATAAAGGTTATGACTAAAAGTACGGCGGTGAATATAAAATATATAAGGCCTTCAAGGGTTAAACCAAAGGCAAAAAAGACGCTGACGGCAGCGAGCCCGGCCAACGCTTCAACCAGGGGATAGCGCAAAGATATCGGTGCATTGCAGTGGCGGCATCTGCCTTTCAGCCACAGATAACTAAAGACAGGAATATTGTCGTAATACTTTATCATGTGGCCGCAGCTGGGACATACTGAACGCGGGGGGTCGGCAATAGATTTTTCAAGCGGAAGCCGGTAAATGCAAACGTTCATAAAACTTCCGATGCACATACCGAATAAAAAAATGTAAATTGTAATGAATATATAAGACATGGCGTCAATGTATTGATGGATAAAATCCTGATCTATTTCTAAATCAAAAAAAAAAATATCGCAAGTGCTGATAATCACTGGGGTCATCAATATTGATGGCGTCGTATAAAGTCGAATTCATCACGTTTTAGGTTTTAAGTGTTAGGTTTTAAGTTATGATAGTTCCGTAAAAAGTAAAAAGTTAAACGTGAAAAGTCTATATGCTGTGTAATATATCCTCTTAATGAACTAAATGTAGTCGTTTTACATTTCACGTTTCACTTTTTACAAAACTATAAATTATGACTAGCGACATTACCATATGGATGGCATTTGCTGCCGGGATCTTATCGTTTTTGTCTCCATGCGTTCTTCCCCTGGTTCCCAGATACGTTTCGTTTATATC
>NZ_JAZFTO010000282.1:0-7414 GCF_036446775.1 Candidatus Desulfatibia sp. | reverse complement strand
TGGCGTTGGTAATGACCCAGGGTTTGATTTCAATGGCACGGCGACTGGATTCAATGGCACGATGCAGGACTTCCAATCCTCGCCGCGACTCTATAACGGCATGAAAGTCTTCCTGGATCGCTTCAAGGATGGTGTACATGGCGCTGGCCACGCCCAGGGCATAAAAAAAGTAGTCGTCGGATTTAAAAAAACTGACCGGCGTGCCGTCGTCTTCCTCATACTTGACCAGATTTTCGTCGCAGCTCCCCAGCAGGTCTGCATAAGCCATCAGCAGGGGGATTAAATTATCGGTTCGAGTGTAGAAATTAGCTTCACCTTTTTCCAGCTTTTCCTTGTAAATCTCCAGTTCTTTGAGGCCGGCACTGTATTTTGATTCCGGAGACGGGAACCAGTAGCGGTCTGATTTTATCATGAACCAGTTCATGGCGCGTTCCAGGTTTTTATCAAATGCCGCGGTACTGCCGGTACGGGATATTCTTTCCGTCAGAATCACGACGGTTCGGCGGGTGACCTCCAGCACGCCCAGCTGGAAATTGTTGATGTTGTCGGTAAAATTTAAGATGTCATTGGGACGCCATCCCCAGAATCTATCGTGCAATTCATAAGCCAGCGGTTTGCTAATGGCTTCAATAAAGGCGACACCTTTGGGTCGAGCTTTTTGGACTGCGGTAATTTCAATACCATCAGAGACAGCTAAAGGAGCGGGTTTCTGGGCCTCGGGTTCTTCCTGAGCAGGTTCAGTGGCTTGCGGTTTTTCATGAACGGCTTCAATGGGCTCCTTTTTCACAGCTCCGCCGGCAACGGTATCCCTGGCAATCAAATCGGTACTCGTGATATAGCCGGCCGTACCTTCTTTGTAATCGATTTTTGCTTTAACGGGCGCCTGCTTAGTGGTTTCCGGTTGTTTGTGAGGGGGCTGCGCGTCGGGTTTATCAGCGGCCTTTTCTTTTACTTTATCAATGTCGTGCTGCCGGGCGATTTGAACACCGGCAGGTTGTTCGAAGAATCCTAGAACGGTGCCCACAACCCACAGGGCCACGACGGTCAGCAATATGCCGGCGACGACGCGTTTTGTGGCAAAAATTTTAAATTCGGTTGCTTCAATATTATTATCGTTGTTTTTTGAAGTTTCCATGATGTCTCCCTGTACCTAAGCAATTGGCCGGCAACATGCTACCCGCTTCTGAGTTTGCGGATATCTCCAATTCGGATAGTCACGTTTTGGGTGTCAAAGTATTCAATCAACGGTATTAAAAATTTGCGTGAGACTCCCGTCATATCTTTGAATTGCGGGGTTGTAAGTTCTTTGTTGGCCACCAAAAAGTCGACCAGTCTTTGCTTTAAATCTTCGATCGCCTTTACATCAAAATAAAGGTCTTCTTTGGTTTTAACGAGCAGCCCTTCCTCGATGAGCAGCATAAGCACTTCTTTGGCCCGATCAACATCGATGTCAAGGGTCTTTGAGAGTTCCTTAAAATATGGCGGCGTAAGACCGCTTTGATGATAAGCATTTAAAATCTTATTTCTGACTTGGGCCTGATCAATACCTAAGGAAACTTTGTGAGAGGCCAGGCGAACCGTATTTTCATCCTGGACGATTTCTTGGTCCTTTATCATTTGATTGAGCGCCAGATTGAAAAGTTTTGAGTCCTGAACAGCAGGGAACTTGGACCTGAGTTCTTCTTTGGGCATTCCCGCTTTCAACGGGTTGGTCCGGTGATAGGTGTCAAGATGAACAGAAGCCTCTTTTTTAAGCTCGTTAAAGCTGTTTTGATGAATATAAATCCGGCTTTCCCTGTCAGCCATAATCACTACCCGTTTTGAAAGCAGCTCCTGCAAATTGTTGAGGAGCTGTTTTTCGGGCAAACTGGTCATAATTTTAAGCTTGGAAAAGGAAACCCCGCCATAGCCGGCCGCGTCGACGTGATAGGCAATAATGGCTTCAGGCTCCTGACCAATAAGGCTTTTTAACCCTTTGACAATCTCAGGTTTAAAGCGCTTATGCTTGGGCGGGATCGGGTTCAGGATCTGGCCGCCGCCGATGGTGCGTATGGGCGAGTAGCTTCTGATGACAAACCTGTCGTCCTTGATTAAAGCCATAGGAGCATCTAACCGCAGTTGGGCTAACGTTGTTTCGCCCGGAGGAAGTTCCTCTGTATCAAGCAGTACCAGGATACCGAGGACCTCACTGGTCCCCGCATGGAATCTGACACGGGTACGGTTTTTAAGCGGTTTTTTGTTGCTGCCAAGGTAGTGCAGGGAAACGTCCAGCATGTAACTCGATATTAAGGCTTGCGGGTTGGAAACAACTTCGCCGCGGCTGACCGCGGCTTTTTCAAGTCCCTGAAAGTTAATAGCCGTTCGCATGCCGGCGGCGGCCATATTAACGCTTTGGTTATGGACCTGAACTCCCCGTACCTTGGAAGTAATACCGGAAGGGTATATCATGATGGTATCACCTACCTGAACGCGTCCGGAAATCAGGGTGCCGGTAATCACGGTACCAAACCCTTTCATAGTAAAAACCCGGTCAACAGGAAGCCGGAACAGGCTGGAGGATGAACGCTCGGGCACCTTGGTGTTGAGTTCCTCCAGGGTCTTTATAAATTCGGGAAGGCCCTGGCCGTTAACCGACGATACCGGTACGATGGGACTGTTTTCCAAGAATGTTCCCCGGGTAAAACCTCTGATGTCATCGATGACCAGTTCCAGCCATTCTTCATCCACAAGGTCGATCTTGGTCAGAACCACCAGCCCGTATTTGATACCCAGAAGGGTACAAATGTCCATGTGTTCCCGGGTTTGGGGCATCACGCCTTCGTCGGCGGCGATTACCATGGCCACAATGTCGATCCCGGTAGCTCCGGCAACCATATTTTTAACAAATTTTTCATGACCGGGAACATCGACAATCCCCATGTGCTGTCCGCCGGGAAGGTCAATGTATGCAAATCCTAATTCGATGGTGATACCGCGGAGTTTTTCTTCCTTGAGGCGGTCGGTATTAATACCGGTAACCGCTTTTATTAGAGACGTTTTTCCGTGATCGATGTGTCCGGCGGTGCCGAGAATAACCTGTTTCAAACTTGTTGTACTCCTTAACTTGATTTTTTGCTCCTAAAGTACTCCATAACATACGCCATCCCCACCAAAAAAATTCCTAAGGCGATTACATAGACGATATTAGCCTGGGGATAGAAAAAGCGCGACAGCAGGACGGCAAAAGCAGCACCTAATATCGCTCGAATCGCAAAAATGTTCAATTGATTCACTATGTTTAACCTTCCTTCAAATAAAGCGGCGTAGCCGCGTTTCATAAAATCGTAACACGATTTTATTGCAAAAAACAATATATCAGAACCTATAATGGGTCAATAACAAGTTAACAAAATATAAGTCAAATGTTCAAATGGTGGCGCGTTGCGCATTACGAGTTGCGCGTTGCGGGTTTCAGGTTACGGGTTGTAGCGTATGCTGCGCTAGTCATTGGTCATTAGTCATTGGTTACTGATAACGTTTTGCTGCTTACTGCTCACTGACTTCTGTCCTCCATTCGACGTTGCTCATGGCCGTGAGCCTGTCGAACGGCTGTTCTCTGATCCCTTACACTGGTTCCGAGTTCGCCAAAGGCGAACGTTATATAAAATCGAGGAGCGATTTTATCACTTGAAAAGGCTCAATCAATCTGATACTTAAAAACTCAATCTGAATGTGGTGGGTGTAGCTCAGGGGTAGAGCACCAGGTTGTGGCCCTGGAAGTCGCGGGTTCAAATCCCGTCACTCACCCCATTTTTTTTGAGGCCTTTGCAAAAGGGGGGTGTTTTGCAAAGGCCTTATTTATATGCAGTACAAAGGTGCTGAATGGACAGGTGGTCAATCTAGCGGAACTGTTTCCAATGCGTCGAGGAATGGGCTATCAGCAAGTTGACGTCCAGAAGGCTGGTTTTCACACATCATCCTCCAGTTTCTTCACATGCTCAAGCGTTATGGGTTGCGCGCCGGCAGGAACCGAGAAAACCGGAAAACCGTATTTATTACTGCGTACAACGTTTCTTTCCAGGCCTCTTCGGGCGAGTTCTGAAATAACCGCGCCTATCGACGTTGATTGTGCCTCGGCAAGGCTTTTGGCAGCTAAGAGCAGATCATCATCTATGTTTAGTGTCGTTCTCATAATAGCATTAAAACACACACCTGCCGACTGATGTCAAGATGCTTCGTCATCATGATGTCACCCATGCCAACCGAATTGTGTTACTAAGATCATACGGATTTACGCACATTCCCTGCCATTGCCACCTATACAATGCAATACTTGACATCATGCTTGGTTAATAACTCTAAAAACTCTTCGTAGTCTTTTTCCGTTTTCACGAAGGATTATCCCGGACGACCGAAAAAACGTTTCACGGAGAAACTGAACGGTTTCAAGGCGCTCGACGGCAGATAAGCTTTTGTAGTACTCTCTTTCAAAACGTTCGGCTGCATCAAACGAGTCGGCCTTATTTATCCATATTTTTTTCATAACCAACTAATAACATTAAATAATCTAAAAAGCAACGGTTTCGTTCGGTTTTGAACTGAGAAGGGGGCAATTTTGGTTGTTTAGACCAATAGTTTTGATAAAAGGTGTTCCCGGATTAATACAAAAACTGTTAGCGAGAACTTAAACCGGCAGCAGAATTAATCCTGCTAAGATGCCCAAATAATGTTTATTATCAGTCAAAAAAGTGTTGCGTAACCCGTTGAAAAGTTATAATGA
Source organism: Candidatus Desulfatibia sp. (assembly GCF_036446775.1). Taxonomy (NCBI): domain Bacteria; kingdom Pseudomonadati; phylum Thermodesulfobacteriota; class Desulfobacteria; order Desulfobacterales; genus Candidatus Desulfatibia; species Candidatus Desulfatibia sp. Next base: position 2,655 of record NZ_JAZFTO010000282.1, on the reverse strand, counting down.
ATTATCGAGAATAATTCTGAACGATTTAGGCGCCCGTAGCTCAGCTGGATAGAGCGCCGGACTTCGAATCCGTAGGTCGCAGGTTCGAATCCTGCCGGGCGTACCATTCTTTTCAATAACTTACAGAGATTCTCAATTTATGTATTCGTGACCTGCCCCCACGAACGAGTCTACCTTCTAGATCGAAATTGAGACTGCTGAAGAAACGGGTGGAGGCTCAGTCAGGAGAACTTGCCCGAAGGTTACGAAACGGGAGTGTACGGAGTCAGCTCGACCTTATGACGGGGTACGAATGGTTTATTTGTGGTCTCAGCTCCTTGAATGCGATCCACTCTGTAGGACCTGATCTGACCCGTTTCATGCTCCACGGCGTACAACAGCAGATTTCCGTCCCGGGTCCGGCGCAAGGAATACGGTTCGATGAGACGCCGTGTCCCTTGGTAGGCAAGATCGATGCAAAGCCGATTCGCCGCAGCAAAGCGGATCACCTCGAGCGGAACGGAGGCGCCCCAGGCTTGTACCATGGCTGGTGGCACCCATGCCTCGTCGACGCCGATATCCATGGTCTCGATTGAAGGCAGCACCCCCTTCTCGACGCTGCCGCCTAGCCAGTCCAAGACTGCCGGAACTTCGCCCCAGAAATGTTCAAATGGTGGCAAGGCTGGAAGCTGGTGCCGGAGCATGTTGTCCCACTCAGCCTCTAGTTCGGTGCGTTCCGGGCTAGCCTCAAGAGTCGCGCTAGTGGGCACATCTATTCCCTTGAAGGCACACTTTTGTTTAAGGGTGCTCATGACGAGGGCTCGGTCCGGTTGGAAACTGTCGTGTCGATAAAGATGCACGACGTCATAGAGATCTCGCGGGCGTAATCGTTCAGTTAGGGCTCTCAGCTTCTCGGCGAAGACCTCTTCAAAGCTGTAGCATTGGACGTGAATCCCGTTCCCTGGCCTGTCGGAATAAGGGTGGTGCACTTCACGGGCTACCGGTTCGAGGACCAAAATCTCATCGACTGTCAGATCCAGTTTGATGCGTGGAGGATCACCCCGACGCTGCATCGGACCTCGATAGCCGATCCGCCCCTCGACGGTGGGACGACCGCGCGCATTGCTGTAGACTTCAAACCGGATCGTGTTCTGGGGCATCTCAATGCCTGCCTGATCATAGATCCAGACAGCAATCTCTTGAAAAACATGGGTAAGAAATTCTTGCTCCAGCTGGTCAGAATCGGTGACAGTGAAGTCCAGGTCTTCAGAGAAGCGGTAGGTCTCAAAGTAACACTTTTTCAGGCACGTTCCGCCCTTGAATACCCAAGCGGAACCTAGTGCAGCATGACTGGAAATACCGGCTAGCAGCCATCCAAGAACGTAGTCCTTTTCGACGACATGAGCATCGAGCCCAAACTCTCTTGAAAACTCCATCACCTCCAGTCTCTTAATCAACTCTTTGCTCCTTGATCCATGTCTTTGGCACCCACAGTCGCCATCGGGTGACTAATTTTCCAGTTTCAAGCACGGTGTCTAACTTCGCGTTGCCCTGGGTAAGCCGTGCGCGGCAAGCAACGATGGCGTCCTCCGCCTCAGGTGCCAGCCGTTCCAGCAAGAAGCCAAGGCGTTTGAAAACAGCACCGTTGCCCAGGCGTTCCCCATACTCGATCAATAGATTCAGATCGCTGTTTTCGGAGCGTAGATAACCACGAAATACGTCCACAGTGGGTCGGAGACCACCGCCCAATCGAGTATCGCTCAGCATGTCCAGTACTGTGCGTGTTGGATCAGACACGGATACCTTCACCTGGCCCCGCCACACGAGTTTCAGACCGAACAGGGATCTCTCGGAAATCGTGCGCAGCAGAAAACTCACCCCTTTCATGACAGGCGAACGGTCCCGCGGTCTTTGTCGGGTCATGACCACGAGAGTTCGGAAGATCTGCTCCGTCAGGTTCCAGTGCCCGGCAGCACTCCAACCTCCAATGTAGCAGGGGCTGTACAATCGCTCCGCGATCAGCCAAGGATCCTCTAACGGCACATCCGGAGTTCGAGACTCAAGGGGTACCGGCACGTAAAGGCCACGGCGTACGCGGGAGAGCCAACCCTTGTTTGCCCATCGAGCGAGCATTTTGGCGGCATCAGTTCGGGATACCTTCAGGATATCCGTTGCATCGCTGACAGAAACGGTACCTGACGTTTCCCGAATCACCGCTGATAGTCGTTCCCGGTCGATACGGCCTAAACCTTCTATACGTCCCATACTATATCCTAAGTGCTATTATTCTTAGATAATGAGAACAACCGCGTCTGAAGTATATCATCTGCAGCCTGAAAAGTATATTGTAAGTGCAATAATTCAACTTATATATGAACTATGTTGTACTTAATATACTAACAATTTTCTCTGCACTATTTCCGAAGAAGCGATTCCCCGAACGAACCGATCCCGATAGCCGGGAACCAGTTGACAGGTCGGTTGGATAAAAACACCTCCAGTAATGAACTATTGGAGGTGTTTTTATCCAGGTAATGAACGAACTGCCGTATCGGGTCCACTCACATGCGAGTTCGCCGAAACCATTTTGTGTGTGAATCTGTGTGTGAAAATCATTCCAAAATCTGCCAAAATCGATAAAATCACCTAAAATCTGCTAAACCGAAAATCCCTTTG
>NZ_JAZFTO010000281.1:0-10236 GCF_036446775.1 Candidatus Desulfatibia sp. | reverse complement strand
GTGCAGTTAAGCAATCCGGTATTATGGGTTGATTTGATTAAAAAAATGGCCGATAACAATAATGGACTGTTTCTCGAAGTTGGTCCTGGCGCCATCATTTTCAGAACCGTAAGATGGATCGACAGGAATATTGAAATCATGCATAGCGCCACGGCGGATAGATTCGACATGGCTATTAAAAGGCTTAAAAAAGTCTTGTCGCTGAAAGCACAATTTAGAAACGGGAAGGTACTATGAAATGACCGACCAACTGCCATACGACGTGGCGGTAATCAAAGAGATTCTGCCCCATCGCAGCCCTTTTCTTTTTGTCGACAGGGTGGTAAAAATAAATTACGGAGAAAATATCGCTGCCGAAAAAGACCTTAGCCCTGATGAATGGTTTTTCTCCGGCCATTTTCCGGGCAAACCGATTGTGCCGGGTGTCATTGTGTCAGAAGCTTTGGCGCAAACAAGCGGGCTTCTGTTGGGATTGACACTGAGAACCAAGGGCCGGGAACAAGCAGACCTTTTTCTGGCAAATTTAACCATTAAGTTTGTCACTCCCGCTAAACCCGGCGAAACAATCCGGCTGGCGGCAGCCCTCAAGAAAACCTACGGCAAAATGTTCCTTTTCGAGGTCGCGGCTAATGTGTTAAACCGCCGCATTGCCAAGGGGACCCTGATACTGGCGGTCGATTGATACCTAAAACTGCATCAAAACCGTTCACGGGTTCTGCCTGCGACGAGCTCAGCCGAGTCGGGTTCGGGGTTCAAAGGCTCAGGGGTTAACCCAAAACGTTGAACCTGTGAACGGGGAACTTAGAACGTGTGAACGCCTATTGCAGATTTTAGGTGACATTTTTGTGTTGTTTTTTTATACTGATATCTTGTCGTGTCAAACTTGATGATCTCGTAAAAAGTCACGAATTCAACTATAGATGGTAAAGACATCCTTCGGAAAGGAGACACCATGAAATCGGTCGTCGCACTACTTATTCCCATACTCCTCATCTGCGCTGTGCCGCTTTATGCCAAAACACCGGAAGGTGATATCACCGTTGAAGCCGAAGGTTACGGAATCTCCACAAAAGCGGCGCTCCTTCAAGCCAAACGCAGCGCTGTTGAAGAAGGCATCGGAGTCGTACTCATTTCGCAAACCGAAGTAAAAAATTTCGAGGTTCAGAAAGATGTGATTCTCGCAAAAGCAACGGGTTCGGTTAAAAAATACAGCATCCTTCAGGAAGAAAAGCAGTCGGATGGCAATTTTTATATAAAGATACAGGCCATCGTCTCTTTAGCAAGCATAAAATCAGACCTTGCCGCCCTTAAGATCCTGCTTGAATCCATGGATAAGCCGCGTATGATGGTTCTTATCAGAGAAGAAGGAGGCAATGCTGCCGAAACCGCAATTATCGATTACCTGACCGACAAAGAGTTTCAACTTGTTGATCCTGCGGCCGTAGCAGCGCTTATGCATAAGGAGCAGGAACTCATCAAGCGGGCAACCGAAGGCGATCCTGCGGCCGCAGCCCAAATCGGTGCATTGAACGGAGCGGAGTATGCCCTGGTCGGCAAAGTCTCAAAGGGGCTTATGAAAAGCGCCCTGTTAGGCGACACCGGCATGAAGTCCGGCCAGGCCAATATTACCGCCAAGGTCATCAACTGCTCAACGGCCGCGATCATTGCCTCTAAGTCGGCAACCAGCGCTGCCGTGCATGTCTCGGAAGAAATAGCCATGGCCCAAGCCGCGCAAAAAGCAGCCAGGAAACTGATGGACAGGGAACTTTTTGAAAAAATAGTCTCATCATTCCAGGATATGATCAATAACGGGATTAGTCTGGATGTGACTATCGAAAACGTGAGAAAATTCAAAATGCAAAAGGCACTCAGGCAAGCCATTGCAGAAATTTCAGATGTCGTGTCAGTGCGTAAGCGCAGTTTTGGCGGCGGGAAACTGCAACTTTCGGTTCAATTTAAAGGCAACGCAGATTCTTTCAGTGAAACAATCGACGGGGCAACCGTTCAAGGTAAAAACCTATCAGTAACGGACGTAGCCGGAAGCAGAATCATTATTCAATTGGAATAGGAACTATCAGGCTATATAGAACAAGATTTTAATATTTGTGTCAAATTTTCCTATAGCACTTATGCCTGAAATTGATGCAGATACTCGATACTTGATGCCGGGAGGAAACGATTTGAACTCAATAAGCGGCAAATTAATTGTTCTCCTGATTTTAACCTTTGTAAGCGGTTGCTTTGGTTTTGGCAAAAATCAGGACTACCAATCGTTGGATGCCGGCAAACTTGAAAAACTCGTTAAAGGGCAGACAACGGCGGCAGAGGTATCCGCACTCTTTGGGACTCCGGCGCAAGTAGTGAAGATGTCTAATGGCAATGCCTACATCTACACGCACTCCGTAGCCAAAGGAACGGCGGTTTGGCTGCTGCTTGTGAGTCTTGTCAACTATGACAAGCAGTATGATCAAATCATATTTTTCTTTGATAACAATGACATATTAACTCACTACGGCGCCAGCTTTGACGCTCGCGATTCGTCCTATGGATTACCGTTTTAATTTTTTCTTAAAAATTTGGCATGCAATTTTTAAGGTACTTGTTGTTTCGATGCCAATCCTGATTGCAGGCCGGCTTTTGGGGGGCTGTGTTACCTACCAGGTAGGCAGAAGTTTGGAAGGCACCGATGTTGTGGCGCCGGGCGATGAGTTGCAGGTGGGTAAAACAACCCTGGAAGATACGCTTGCGCTGCTTGGTGCTCCGACCACACTGGTCGAACTCGAGGGCCAAGACCTTTTACTCTATCAGAAGACCGTGATGCGACAAAAAAGGCTTTCTGTGGGCCTTCCTTTACTTGACGCCTTGGGAACAAGTATCAGTTTTTCAGCTTCAGGGAACCGCGTGAACTACGACACGCTCGCACTCTTTTTCACTCCTGACGGGATTTTACGGCAAGTTGTTTTTGAAAAAGGAACCAGTCAGCCATACAAAAAGCCCACTTCCGATTAATGGTGTTCCTGCAATGATATTTGTTGTTTTTACTTTTATTTTTGTTATATTATCCAATTCTTTAAAATTCCTCCATTTATAATTCGCCGTAGTTCTCAGTTTTTGGTACTATGATATGTTGACCGCTATCCAGCTTCTAAACTCAACTTTTTCACCCAAGGATGTAACAGCCAGAATCGTTATAAAAATCGGCGCTGAAAAAAATAAGCTAACCGTTTCAGCCAGCGGAAGCGCGGCCAGAGATAAATAAAAACATATATAGACGCCAAACATTAAAAAGGAACGAATGATATGGGTCACATAATGGTTGGTTCGCAATAAATGCAGGCCGCCCTCTAAATAGGCCATAAATAGAATCGGAATAATAGCGAAAAAGCTTCTTATCAATACGATTTCATGTACTGGATATTTGCCACTTAGCCATTTGATGATGACGTCTTGAAGTGAGAAAACGAATACACCACCGATCAGGTAATATATACTTTTAAGAGGGCTATCATAGCTTTCAGCAGTAGTGGTCATAGTCGATTTATAGCTTACATACTGTTAATATTAACTTGACAATCCCAGTGTGAGTTCAGCCTCACCATCGATAATTGGGAGGCTCTCAACAAAACAAGGATGACGCCTATTGCCAGAACAGGTTCTTACTGGAAATCGATAAGGATGAGAAAATGAAGTGCCGGCTCGCGGTATGCACAAAGTTAGTCTCTACCGACCGGACATTCAAGCTCACATCGCCGGCAGTATTTGATGCGCCTGTCCGTTTGATCCAGATCTGATTCTGCTACTGATTCGCTGCTGGAAAGATCGGCTTTCATTTGTTTATTGCACAGATCACGGCTGTAGGTACCGGTTCTGCCGGGAAGATGGTCTAGGCCCAATTTCTCTTTTGAATAAATTTTACATTGAAAAGCATTCCGAGGGCAGGCCTTCGTACAGGGCATAGGGCAGCCCATACAGGGATCGTAATCGATGGGGCCGGTAGCTGGCAGATCAATGTCCAACAGCACAGTCCGCAGACGGACCTTTGGACCGCATAAGGGCGTAATCAACATGTTGTTTTTACCGATACAGCCTAAGCCGGCCAGCACAGCCGCATCTTTCAGGAATATCCCACCGTTTTCTATATGATAGGGCAATCCCCACGCTTTGATTCCAGCCTTTTCTTGCAACCATCGAGTCAGTCTGGAGCTCACATCCATCAGAATTCGGTTCCCGGGCGTGCCGCCTTTAAGCTCTGCTTGCCACCAGTCGAGGTCCGGACGGTCCTCGGGGTGCTCGACAGCAATCACTACAGCCGATCGGGCCCCTGCCGGCCACACCACCTCGGTCGCCTTTACCTTGTCCGGATCCTTCGGCATGATTCCTTCGAAAACGCCCAGCTTGCCGTATATGACGTCAGATGGCGATTTCTTCAGTGCTTCAACGCCGGCAATGCCTGCCAGATAGGCTCCGAATTGCTTGGCTTTCACGATGATTTCAGTATCTGAAACCGGATTGTTGTTTCTGCTCATGTTCTGGCCGCCGTTTTCAGCATATCATTCAACAAGGGCCTGGTAAGTCAATGCTCTATTTCAAATTGATTTTATTGAAGATATTGTTTCCGAATCATCACATTAACAAACAGATGGGCCAGATGTCAAATTCGGAGTGCTTCAAACCTATGCACTCTTGTTATCCCCCTTGACCAAACCTGCTCTCCTTTTTCTTCCAGCCGTTTTCAAACACTAATGGCAGCATAAACCAATGATATACTTACTTCAATATTTAAATATATATAAGTCATCTTTGGTATTATTTAAACCTTGACTATTGATATGTGTATCTATACTGTTTGTTGAACATTATCGTTATGCCCATAGAGGATATTGTAGATCTTTCGGACAGGTCTAAGATGGTTAGAGAAGGTATATTCTGCTCGCAACAACAAGGAACTGGCAAAAGGCTATGATGAATGGGCGAAATACGACGATCAGGACGTGTTAAACTTCGGTTATAAAATACCTGCCATTATGACCGGTCTCATCGGACGGTACCTAACGCCTGAAAATGGAAAAAGGAACTGAATTAAGCCAGACACTACCCGATCCCATAGAAAAACGATTGATTTATGGACTGGCTGACCTCGCGCCGGAGCATGTTCGAATCCTCTTACAGGCAATGATCAAATTCTTAACCTGATCGACGCCAAAGGGGTTGACGACGCCTTTCAGGAGACACACCAGGGGCTCGCTCCTCCATCCCTCAGTGGAGAAAAGCACAACGAACATGAACCACGAAGCATTCCCTAATTCATAAAGAACTGATAATTATGGCTTTGTTGACAACAACGATTGGTTCGTATCCTAAACCGGAATATGTACCTGTACCGGATTGGTTTCAAGCAGAGAGTACGGTTATAAAGGATCCGACAGCAGCATATGAAAAATACCTGCGCTCTCGCCAGGGCGAAGTAGAAGTAGAGGAGTTGCTGGATAGGGCAACTCACGAGGCCGTAAAAGATCAGGTCCGTGTGGGAATCGATGTGCCGACCGACGGTGAGATCCGGCGGGAAAATTACATTCATTATCATTGCCGACACTTAAAAGGTATTGATTTTTCACGGCTGACCGAAAAAATGATGCGGTCCGGTTCATGGATCGGGTCCGTCCCCACGATTGTGGAACCGATTCAGGTTAAAGATCACTTTTTAGCCCGGGATTGGCAAATGGCCCAGTCTGTTACCGATCGACCCATCAAGATAACCGTGCCGGGCCCTATGACCATAACCGATTCTTTGGCGGATGCACATTACAGGGATGAAAAACGATTGGGCCAGGATCTGGCAAGGGCCCTGAACGCAGAAATTTTACAACTTACAGAAGCGGGTTGTCGATGGATACAGGTAGATGAACCGCTGTTCGCCCGGGAACCCGACAAGGCGCTGGCCTACGGAGTTGAGAACCTGGAACGCTGTTTCCACGGCGTGCGCGGAGATGTAAAACGGGTTATGCATATGTGTTGCGGGTATCCGGATGTCATCGATAATTTAGATTTTCCCAAAGCCTCACCCGAGGTGTATTTTCGATTAGCACCGTCACTTAATGATGCCAAAATCGATGCCGTGTCCATTGAAGACGCCCACCGGCATAATGATCTTTCTTTATTGGAACATTTCAAGAATACCACCGTTATTCTGGGAGTGATTGCCATTGCTCGATCCCGAGTGGAAAGTGCTGAAGAGATTACCGCCAGGCTCAAAGAGGCATTGAACCATATCGATGCCAAGCGCCTCATGGCGGCGCCGGATTGCGGGCTAGGGATGTTGAATCGAGAAACCGTACTTGTCAAACTGAAAAATATGGTAACGGCAGCCAAAAATTTAGGACCCAAAAATGGGTGAACCTAACGCCGGGATTGGGCCTCCGGCTTGTAGAGGCGAGCCTACGCCTCGGAGAGCAAAAGGGAGCGTTTTTCAAAGGTTTCACAATGCTATACCAGAGATACTGTCAATCGTGAATTTAGTCAACCAAACTGTCTAATGTACCCCCAGGAATACGATAAAAATATTTCTGCGGCTGAAAGGAGGGCATCATGTCGTCATTGAAAAAACTGGAATTATTGTTTACCGAAGGAAAAATCTCTCGTCGCGAGTTTCTGGCTCGTGTATCTGCTTTAGGTCTTATGGCTGCGGTATCTCCGATGCTGTTGAGTACGCCGGCCCATGCTGCAAAACCCAAGAAGGGAGGCCGCTTTAGAATCGGTCTTGCCGGTGCCGCCACAACCGATTCGCTGGATCCCGCAACATTGCCGGACATTACGCCGCAAATGATCAACACGCAAATCAGGAATCGCTTGGTTGAAGTCGATTATAAGAGTAACCCTATTCCCGAACTTGCCGAAAGTTGGGAATCCTCGCCCGATGCTGTGAAATGGATCTTTAAGTTGCGCCAAGGTGTTGAATTCCACAACGGCAAAACCATGGAGGCCGCGGACGTAATAGAGTCCTTCAATCATCACCGGGGAAAAGATTCCAAATCAGCCGCTAAGGGGGTTGTTGATCCCATCAAGGAGATCAAGGCCGACGGCAAGCACACGGTGATTTTTACCCTTCAAGAAGGCAACGCCGACTTCCCGTATGTCGCCAGTGACTACCACTTAACCATCCAGCCTGCCGGTACAAAAGATTTTCAAAAAGGCATGGGCACCGGCGCCTATATTCTGGAAAGCTTTGAACCGGGCGTAAGGACATTTGCCAAACGGAACCCGAATTATTTCAAAAAAGGGCGCGCCCATTTTGACGAAATTGAAACCATCGGCATCAATGACGCCAATGCCAGAACCAATGCCTTAAAGACCGGTCAGGTCGACGCCATAAACCGCTGCGAGCGAAAAACCGTTAAATTGCTGGAAAAAATTCCGGGTATTAAGGTCATTAAGTCAAACGGTACTAAGCATTATACAATTCCGATGATCACCACCATGAAGCCCTTTGACAACAATGATGTCAGGCTTGCGCTGAAATACGCCGTGGACCGTGAACAGTTGGTGAAAACGGTTTTACGCGGTTACGGATATGTGGGCAATGATCATCCCATTGGAAGAAATCAGCGCTTTTTTGCCTCCGAACTTCCCCAGAGAAAATTCGATCCGGACAAGGCCAAATACTATCTGAAGAAGGCCGGACTGGCGGGCTATACATTCAAACTGCACACCTCCGACGCGGCCTTTGGCGGTGCCGTGGACGCTGCCGTGCTTTACAAAGAACAGGCTGCCAAGGCCGGTATTAAGATCGATGTGGTCAAGGAACCGAAAGACGGTTACTGGAGCAATGTCTGGATGAAAAAAGCCTGGACTTTCAGCTTCTGGAGCGGCCGTGTGACAGAGGATTGGATGTTCTCCATTGCATTTGCGGCTGGTGCCGGCTGGAACGACACCTTCTGGAAGCACGAAAAGTTCAATAAGCTGCTCAAAGCAGCCCGGGCGGAGCTCGACAACAAAAAGCGGCGTGAGATGTACGTGGAGATGCAGAGCATAGTACGCGACCAAGGAGCTGTGGTCATCCCCATGTTTGCCGCCGATCTGACAGGCGTAAGCACCAAGCTCGGATACGAGAATGTAGGCGCAGACTGGGAAATGGACGGTATGCGGGCGCCTGAGCGCTGGTGGTTTATTTAATATAGAGCAAAGCTTCGCCTCCCCGCCCTTACCGGCCCGGGACGGGCACACCAACGAGGCTCAGCGATGCTGGATACTTGATCCTGGATGCTGGTTAAAAATAAGAAATTCATCTTTTATCCAGTATCCAGTATCTGTCATCCGGTATGTCTTTGAAACTTGGAGAGTAACAATAACTTGATATAAATTTTATGTTTCAATCTATCTAGACGGTTGATATGGATTCACTTGGTACAATGGTGGCCAAACGCATTATGTTGGGCCTTGTAACCCTTATCGTCGTTTCTCTTTTAATTTTTCTTGGCGTGGAACTGCTTCCGGGCGATGTGACGGAAGCCATTTTAGGGCAGTCGGCATTGCCTGAAACGGTTGAGGCCTTTCGAAGGGAACTGAAATTAGACCTTCCCCCTCACATTCGGTACTTCACCTGGATGGGCGAGTTTTTTCAGGGAGATTTCGGCAATTCCCTTGCCAACGGACGCCCCGTTGCAGATCTGATCGGCTGGCGTTTTGCCAACACGATATTTTTGGCGGCGGTTACCGCAGTGGTGGCAGTGCCGATCTCAATACTCTTGGGGATTTTAGCCGCGCTTTACCGCAACAGTCTGTTCGACCGTGTCATTTCTATAGTTACGCTCAGTACGATTTCTTTCCCCGAGTTCTTTGTGGCCTATATTTTAATCGCTCTGCTTTCAGTGCAACTCATTCTTTTTCCCAGTATTTCCAACATTAATGACCAGATGTCGTTCTTGGAGAAGATTCACGCAATTATTCTACCCTGCCTGACGCTGACGCTGGTTGTTGTTGCCCATATGATGCGCCAGACCCGCGCGGCCATCATCAACATCATGGCCAGCCCGTTTATCGAAATGGCCAGGTTGAAAGGCATCAAGCCTACGCGGGTCATCGTTATGCATGCATTCCCGAATGCGCTTTCGCCGGTGATCAATGTGGTTGCGATTAACCTGGCTTATCTTGTGGTCGGCGTAGTCATAGTTGAAGTGGTATTTGTCTATCCGGGTTTGGGCCAGCTCCTGGTGGACTCGGTATCTATGCGTGACATCCCGGTTGTCCAGGCCAGCGGTCTTATTTTTGCGTCCATCTACATCGGGCTGAATCTTTTGGCTGATGTGCTGTCGATTATCTGCAACCCCAGACTGCGAAATCCCACATAGGAGAAGAATTCGGTGGCGTTTTTCAAACTGCTCAGACAATCACCGCTCAGTGCGCGTATCGGTCTTGCAATTGTATTTATTAATATTGCCGCGGCAATATTGGCGCCGGTTGTGGCCCCATACACTGAAACAGAAATTGTCGGTGACGTCTGGCTCTCTGTGAGTAAAAACCATCTGATGGGTACGGACCATCTGGGCCGGGATATGTTTACCCGTTTGCTGTACGGCGCTCGCAACACCATAGCCATAGCGTTTGTCACCACAATGCTGTCGTTTGCAATCGGTACGATTTGCGGATTTTTTGCAGCTACGCTGGGCGGCTGGACCGATTTGACACTGAGCCGCATTGTCGACATTATGATGGCCTTTCCGACGCTTATTTTTGCCTTGATGGTGCTGTCGGTGACAGGGACGTCCATAACTGCTTTAATCCTGGTGATCGCGATGCTTGACTCCACGCGGGTGTATCGCCTGTCGCGGGCCGTGGCCATGGACATCGAAGTCATGGAATTTGTTGAAGCGGCAAGGCTTCGCGGTGAAAGAATCTGGTGGCTCATGCGTCACGAAATCCTGCCGAATGCCATGCCGCCGCTGGTTGCGGAATTCGGCTTACGTTTCTGTTTCGTGTTTTTATTCATCGCTGCGCTAAGCTTTCTGGGCCTGGGTCTCCAACCCCCCACGGCGGACTGGGGCGGCATGGTGCGGGAAAATGGCGGCGCCATTTCCTTCGGCATCTTTGCGGCGTTATGGCCGGCCGGCGCGATTGCCTTTTTGACGGTCGGCGTCAATTTAATTGTCGACTGGTTTTTGCATATCGCCAGCGGACTGAAAGATTAACTTCCTATCGTTCAATTAGTGTAACATTAATCATATATGAGATTGATAGATTATA
>NZ_JAZFTO010000280.1:0-13049 GCF_036446775.1 Candidatus Desulfatibia sp. | reverse complement strand
CTACCCATCACCTTCTTGGTATAGAACGGCTCAAAAATCCTCTCAAGGTCATCTGGTGATATTCCCGGACCACCGTCTGATACAGACAATACGGCATATTCACCCACGTTTATATCATCATAACCCCTTACAGGTCTATCTACATAACGGTTCATGGTCGATATGACAACATTGCCGCTACCCTCAATAGCCTCCGCAGCGTTCGAGGTTAAGTTCATTACAACCTTTCTGAGATGAGCGTCAGAACCGCTTATGTTAAATAAATCGGTATCAAGGTTGGTCTCGATCGTAACAGTAGGATGAAAACGTTTAAGTTTTTCAAACTCAGGGGAAAGTAAGTAATCTTCAACTATTGCATTTAAATTCAGCGGTTCTTTGGCGATGGCTACTCCTCTTGCCACTGTTAATAAATCTTGGACAATAGCAGCAGCCCTATGTCCAGTCTCTTGTATTGTCTCAATAGGCTTTCTAAGTTTACTGTCTTTGGGCAAATCCAATAAAAGCAATTCTGGATAGCTTACAATCCCTGACAGGACGTTGTTTAAGTCGTGGGCGACACCACCTGCCAACAGGCCTAATGCTTCCATCTTTTTTGCTCTGGTCAGTTTTTCTTCACTTTCCCGCAAAGCCTGTTCGGTCTGCTTGCTTGCTTTCAATTGTTCCTTTAATTCGCCATAGAGTCTGGCATTTTCGATCGCCACTGCGGCTTGATAGCCAAACATGCTCAAAAGCAGTTCATCTTCCTTTTTAAAAAATGTCCCATCAACTTTGTTGATAACCTCCAGGACTCCTATCAATTTTGTTTTTGCTTTCAGCGGGACGCAAAGCATGGATTCTGTTTCAAACCCGCTTATTTCATCAATTTTTGGATAAAACCTTGCATCCTCTTTGACATTAGGGACCAAAGCGGGCTTCTCATGTTCCACAACCCAACCGGCAATGCCTTCACCAGGTGGAATGCGAATATCAATCAATTTGTCTTCTTTAGGTCCTGTGGGAACACTGAACACTAATTCTTTTGTCGTTTCATCAACCAGCATCAGTGTGCTTGCAACTGAATTAGTCACACGGTTAGCATGCGTCATGATAAGATGTAAAACTTCAGCAAGACTGAGAGTGGAATTGACAAGGGCGCCTATCTCAACCGCGATTCCCAATTTCTCGTTTTCCAATGACATATAGTTTTGAAACGTTTTATCCTGTTCTTGCAAGGCTTGCTCAAGTTGCTCCTTTGTAACAAATCCCATATCATTCAATATCTGCCCCAGTAATGGGGCCGCATCTGTCTCTTTAGTAAGTCGTGCTTCCGTGACTAATCTGTCCCTTTGCAACCTCTCGGGCGATGCTTTTTCTTTCATTACCTGTTTTTGTCTTTGCAGTGCTTCATCGAGCTGCTGCGAGGTAATAAATCCCATATCAGCCAGAGTTTGGCCTAAACACTTTTTTATTATCATGAGCATGTCCCTTTAAATTTTAACTTGCGATCACTAAAGGATCAAATTTAATAAAAACCAGATCATCCCCCTCCCACTATATGTTGTATAATTTTGTTCCGAACCAAGCCGGTCTTAAATTCATGATGCTATGCCTGTATCGATAGGCCTTATCAGGCTAATATCACAGATGGTTTGATTTTGGAATCTTCAATTTTTTGGAGGGTTGCGGAGGGGTGATAAAACTGAAGGGGCGGAATTGCGGAAAGTCACCGGGAAGGTTCTTTGCAACTGCTGTACAACTCGGGATAATGGGTTGTTTTTAAAGATGTTTTGATAGCGATGAGGCGTGGAAAAATTTTGTCACCGTCTGCGGTTCTGCGGTTACGGATTCGGATCTCACGCCAGAGTTACTTTTATCTGAGTCCGGGTTTGGCCTGAACCATATGCTTGGTGCCGGAGCTCGGAATCGAACCGAGACGGGGTCGCCCCCGCGGGATTTTGAGTACGATATCACCATAAAAAGAAAGATTTTTAATATCAAGTATTTGCACTTTTTTTATTAAAAATCAACAATTTGCCAGGACGTAGATACCCGAGGTACTTTGTTGGAACATGGTCGGAGAAAGGTCACGGTTACAAGTTAGTTACAAGTGACAAGTAGCAGCCCATGGGAGTTAAATTTCGATGTGGAGATAGTTTCATCATTGAAAGGGCGGGCCAATTCGGTTCTGCCCTTTTATTTTTATTGAGGTTGAGGTATTGATTTTCATATGGTATCTTCACTTTTCCCAAATGCAGGATTCAGGCAAGAGTACCAGGAATCGTGAATCAAACCATCACTCAAAATGAATACCCTGAGTTGGAATATTCTATGTTGAAAAAAACCTACCTTTTATTACTCGCATTAATCCTGATTCCCGGCATATCCTCTGCTCAAACTATTGATGTCTACATCAAAGGCGTTGATGATGGTGTTAGAACAACAAAGCAACAGGACTATAAGGAAGCTGTACTTTTCGCCAAGCGTGAAGCCATAGAACGGGCTGGAGTTAAGATCAAATCAATGACAACCGCAAAAGACATGGTTGTGAACTCCGATTATATTGAATCTAAAGCTAAAGCTGCACTTATGCCGGGGTATAATATAATTGATATCGGGTATTCGGCGGACGGGACATACCAGATTGTTCTTATAGGTAAAGTGAGATCCGCTGTTTCAGAGGCCATTGATTCAAAAGGGCTGAGGTACGCAAAGAGCCTTTATGATATGGGCAAAAAATCAGATGCTAAAAAGATAATAAACGACATCCTGAAAAACAGCCAAGAAGACGGCACAGTGGCGGAAGCTATGTACTATCAGGTATTATGGAAGTTTTCTTCAGACCCCGCGATTACCTATGCAAAATTAGAAGCCTATTATCCTGATTCAAAATATGTTGGAAAGCTGAAAAATCTTCTGGATGAAAGGGAGGCTGAGAGGAAGAGAATTTCTGCGGAAAAAGAGCGCGAAAGCAAGAGAATCGCTGCGGAAAAAGAGCGCGAAAGAAAGAGAATCGCTGCTGCAAAAGTGCGCAAAAGCAAGAGAATCGCTGCGGAAAAAGAGCGCAAAAGCAAGAGAATCGCTGCTGTAAAAGTGCGCGAAAGCAAGAGAATCGCTGCTGCAAAAGTGCGCGAAAGCAAGAGAATCCCTGCTGAAAAGAAACGTAAAATCCAACCGGTCAAACAAAAATATGGTATTGATGCTAATGGTACAGGAATTGACGGGCAATTTTATGCCTTTGATACAGGAGTTGTGATGGATACAAAGACCGGCCTGATGTGGGCAGCAAAAGACAACGGCAGTGATATTAACTGGCGTGACGCAAAAAGGTATTGTGAAAATTATACAGGAGGAGGTTATACTGACTGGCGGATGCCGACTATTGATGAACTTGCAGGATTGTATGGCAAAAGTGAGAGCTATCAAGCTACACAAAGAAACTATAATGTTTATCTGACAGAATTGATTGAACTTTCAACTTGTTGCCCGTGGGTATCCGAAACACGTGGCTCCTTCGCTGCCTACTTCTCTTTCGACGGTGGTGCCGGGTTCTGGGACAGTCGGTCTTACTCCGACGGCGCCCGGGCTTTGCCGGTGCGTAAAGGCAAATGATCATTTGATTCTTCAAGGGGGTATAGGGGATTTATCCCTTACCCGGAAATTTGTGCCCTCTGTTTTTCCTTCAATATAGCCCACAAATATTCCACACTGTGATATCTGTAAAAATAACACATAATTTTTGACATATACTGCTAAAGTTATCTATTTTTTTGTCGATATACATATTTAATATATGTAAAGTATGGTTAAAGTTGACGACTAAAGAAAAATTCTGTAACCGCCACGATATATTGGGATATACAGAATTAACTCTGTATAATAATTGTTAGCGCACGAAAGGAAGAAATCGATGGAACCAAGAGTTATCTCTGATCCCTTGTTATAGAGGTCCATTCCATTTTCTTTCCAGGAAAAAACGGGTCGTCATGAAACATGTACTTAAGATTAACTATTTGAGAAATATCCTGATTGTATCTTCAATCATCGCCATAGCCTTGCCGATATGTGTTTTTCTGTTCATATTTCCCAGTTTTACCAAAACCTTAGCAGAGAATACAGAAGATGAAGCTGTCCGTTTGGCACATCATTTGAGGACCATGCTCATTGGGGATCAGACTGAATTGTCTCGCGATTCCTTGTCCGCTGCGAAATTGCAACTCGCGAAGCGATATACAGAAGAGTTCGAGTTGATGAAATTGAAAATATTTTCCAACTCGGGAGAGATCATATACTCTACTGAATCCAAGGATATTGGAACAATCAACAAAAAAAGATACTTTCACGATATCGTGGCCAAAGGAAAGCCTTATACGAAGGTCGTGAAGAAAGATACGCCATCTCTTGAGGGTCAGGTCGTAGCCTTGGATGTGGTGGAGACCTACGTACCCATAATGAAGGAGGCTGCGTTTCTGGGCGCATTTGAAATCTATTATGATATTACAGATAGAAAGGCAAAGCTTGATAAATTGGTGTCCATTTCCCGGATTGTGTTATCAATTCTGGCACTCAGTCTCCTGAGCGCAATTATCATTGTCCTAATGAAGGCGGGCAACAATATTTCCCGTCGCCAACAGGCAGAGGAAGCGTTGCGGGAGCGGACAGAGGCCCTGGAACGGAGCAACAAGGAGTTGGAGCAGTTTGCTTATGTCGCCTCCCATGATCTTCAAGAACCCCTGCGCATGGTAGCAAGCTACACGCAGCTATTGGCAAAGCGATACAAGGCCCAGCTGGATTCCGATGCCCACGAGTTTATCGCCTACGCCGTGGATGGGGCCACTCGGATGCAGGTGCTGATTAATGACCTGTTGACCTATTCCCGTGTGGGGACAAAGGGCAAGGATTTGGAAATGACCAACTGCGATACTATCTTGGATCACACCCTTGATAATCTACGGAAAAGTATCGAAGAAAACGCCGCGAAGGTGACCCGCAATCCTTTGCCAAGCGTGATGGCTGATGATGTACAACTGGGTCAGTTGTTTCAGAATCTGATTAGCAATGCCATCAAGTTTCGGAGCGACAAGACACCTCACGTTCATGTATCGGCCGATCGAAATGAAAATAAATGGACCATTTCTGTCCGTGACAACGGCATAGGGATTGATCAGGAGTATTCAGATCGCATTTTTGTGATCTTTCAGCAGCTTCACGGCAAGGAAGAGTATCCCGGCACCGGGATAGGACTTGCAATTTGCAAAAAGATTGTGGAAAGACACGGCGGACATATCTGGATGGAGTCCGAGCCCGGAAAGGGATCGACCTTCCATTTTACAATGCCGATGAAAGGAGAGAATTACCCATGAGCAGTGAAACGATCGGTAGGCCTGTAGACATTTTGTTGGTAGAAGATAACCCCGGAGATATACGCCTGACACAGGAAGCCCTCAAGGAGGGCAAGGTGCTCAACAACCTGCACATAGCCAGGGATGGCGTGGAGGCCATGGCCTTCCTGCGACGACAAGACAAGTATGCCGATGCAGTACGTCCGGACCTTATTCTCCTCGACCTGAACCTTCCGAAAAAGGACGGTCGTGAAGTGCTTGCGGAAATCAAGACCGATGAAGGCTTGAAACGCATTCCAGTGGTGATTTTGACCACATCCGAGGCCGATGAGGACATCCTGAAAACCTATGATTGCCATGCCAATTGTTACATCACCAAGCCCATGGACCTCAATCAGTTAATCAATGTGGTGAAGTCCATTGAGGACTTTTGGTTGAGCCTTGTGAAACTGCCACCCGAGTGAAAGAGATGATGGATAAACCTATCGAAGTTTTGTTGGTTGAGGACAATCCGGGAGACGCACGGCTCATAAAGGAATTTCTGTCTGATGCCGGCGGCACAGCTTTCGAAATAGAGGTTGCCCAAAAGCTCTCGCACGGTCTCGGGGCATTGTCGGAGAAAAAATTTGATGTGATTCTATTGGATTTATCCCTTCCCGACAGTTCAGGTCTCGAGACCGTGGCCAAGGCCCTCTCTTACGCCCAGCAAACGGCCATAATCGTATTGACAGGCCTTGATGATGAAAAACTGGCGGTGGATGCGGTCCGCAAAGGGGCCCAGGACTACTTGGTGAAGGGCCAAATCGATACGGATTTGCTATCAAGGGCCATACGCTATGCGATTGAACGCAAGGGCGCCGAGGAAGAAAAAAGTGAACTCCAGGCTCAACTCCAACGAGCCCAGAAGATGGAAGCCATCGGAACCCTTGCAGGCGGCGTGGCCCATGACCTCAATAACGTCCTCTCCGGTATTGTAAGTTACCCTGACTTGATATTGATGCAAATCCCCCCAGACAGCCCCATAAGAAAATTTGTTTTAAGCATACAGGAGTCCGGAAAAAAAGCGGCCGCAATTGCACAGGATTTACTTACCTTAGCAAGAAGAGGGGTTGCAGTTACTGAAATCGTGAATTTAAATCATATCATTTCCGAATACCTGAAAAGCCCTGAACATCAAAATTTGAAATCATACCATCCTGCCGTTGAAATAGGGACCAGCCTTGAGCCAGACCTGTTGAATATATTGGGCTCCCCGGTCCATTTGTCCAAAACTATCATGAATCTGATCTCTAATGCGGCCGAGGCTATGCCCGAAGGGGGAAAGATTTTGATATCAGCAGAGAACCGCTATGTGGATAGGCCGGTGAGGGGCTATGACGAGGTTGAAAAGGGTGATTATGTCAGTCTTTCGGTTTCTGATACGGGCGTAGGTATCTCTCCAAAAGAGAAAGATAGAATATTTGAGCCTTTCTACACAAAAAAGAAGATGGGAAGAAGCGGAACAGGATTAGGCATGGCTGTCGTATGGGGAACCGTAAAAGACCACAAGGGATATATTGATCTTCAAAGTGCTGAGGAAAAAGGAACCACGTTCACCCTTTATTTTCCCGTAACCAGGGAAAAACCGGCCCAAGATCAATCCCCCTTGCCCATTGAAAATTACAAGGGCAGGGGAGAGTCAGTCTTGGTGGTTGATGATGTAAAAGAGCAAAGAGAAATCGCGGTTAGGATCCTGTCCGAGTTAGGCTATTCTGTGACGACCGTTTCAAGCGGAGAAGAAGCGGTCGATTATATGAGAAACAACTCGGCAGATATATTGGTGTTGGATATGATCATGGATCCCGGGATTGACGGCCTTGAGGCGTACAAAAGAATCGTGGAATCCCGTCCCGGGCAGAAGGCAATCATCGCAAGTGGATTTTCTGAAACAGAACGGGTCAAAGAAGCTCAAAGATTGGGTGCGGGCGCTTATGTACAAAAGCCATTTCTGTTAGAAAAAATTGGGGTGATAGTCAGAACTGAATTGGACAAATAACCTCCCATTTTCGCATCACATCTTCACCCGCACTAAAGACTAAAGATCGAAAACCCGGTTTCCAGCCATTGGAAGTCGGGTTTTTTATTGGCATGAAACTTTGGTTTTTACCCTGATTTACATTGAGCTTGTGGGAAAGGCGGGTGTCTGAACAAAGAAAATTTTGGCCACTGCAAAAAGTGGACTATAAAGTGGACTATAAAGTGGACTACAAAAATCAGATTATTCCACCAAAACAAATTCAAGGGGCTAACCGGCTCTCCGGCTAGCCCCTTGGTTTTTTTGGTGCCGGAGCTCGGAATCGAACCGAGACGGGGTCGCCCCCGCGGGATTTTGAGTCCCGTGCGTCTACCAATTTCACCACTCCGGCTAAAATGGAATTTATAGGGAATTGGCGCACAATGTCAATAGAATTGAACGCCCCGAATTTATAAAAATCAACCACTGATCCACGCAGAGGTACGCTGATACTTTCCTTTCGTTCGACCGACATGGCCGAACAAAATTCATTATCGCGGCTGTGAACAATTACATTGAGGTATTAGTAATAGTGTAAAGACGGAGAGCTATATCTTTAGAAAGTCGTTTGCGGATAAGCCGGATTGCGAAATGATGGATCTTAATGTTTTTTTAGGTATATCTTTTCCTGGATGGTTAGGGATCACCGCTCTTTTTTTGGTTTCGGGATTATGCCAGATCTCGTGACTGCCCTTTGCCTGGCGATCAAAAACAAATCCTGCGTTTTTGAGTTTACGGATTACCTGAATAGGTGTTAGACTTGGCAGTTTTGTCATGCGGCGATCGAAACGGGAATCTTGGCTTCAATGGCAACCTTATCGACCCTTGCTGCTTTTAAGGCTTCGGGAAGTGCATCTCCGTGTTCAAGGTATGATTCCACTAATTTACGTGCCACGTCCTGAGCTATCTCCATTGTCTCTGCAACAGTCCTGCCCTGGGCCAGCAAATCCGGAAGATCCTTGCTCGTGGCAAGATAGCCTCCTTCTTCCAGAGGTTCAATCTTGATGTTTATAAGAAGTTCAGACATGATGGTTTTCCTTTAGTGTTGTTCAATTAAAAATATATGAATTTCGTAAATTTGTCAAAGATTTTGTCTAAACAAAAAATACCGCCTATCCAAAATTTGTCATGATTCTTCGTTCCTATTGCACTATCTATTCGGCATAAAAAATGATCGGTGTTCATCCGTGTATATCTGCAGTTATTTTCATGCAAGAAATTCGGGTTAGTCGAGGATTGCAAATATGTCTTTTGCAGGGACAACGCCTTCTCTAAGAACTGTGGGCGAATCGGTGGTAACATCGATTACGGTTGTACCGGTGCCGCCTTCAAGCGGCCCGGCGTCAAGAATAAGATCCAGCTTGTCGGCAAATAGAGGGTCCAGATCGGAAACTCGCGAGCACCCGCCGCGGCCGGTAAGGTTGGCGCTGGTAGCGGTTATGGGGGCTTGAACCGCATTTGTCAGGACAACGGCCACCGGGTGTTGCGGCAGGCGAACCCCGATTTTGCCGGTGCCGGCGGTTAAATTTGGTGGCAAGGTTGCATGGGCCTCAAAAACAATTGTGATATTACCGGGCCAGAAGCGCTCCATAATACGCAAGGCGGCTGGCGGCACATTATGCACCAGCAGGGCTAGGTCTTCTTGCCGACTTATCAGTACGGAGAGCGGTTTGTTATAAGACCGCTGCTTGATTTCAAAAACCCGGTCTACCGCATCAGGATTTAAAGCGTTGGCCCCCAGCCCGTAAAGATAGCGGGTAGGAAACGAGACAATCCCGCCGTTATTTATGATGCGGGCCGCCTCGCTGATTAAATCCGGCCGGGGGTTTAGAGGGTCTACTTCAATAATCTTGCTCAAATTATGGACCTAACTTAATTCTAGTTTTTGTGCTTTTAGATCAACTTGTTCGGCGAGTTCCTTTTTAAACGCCTTCAATCTTTTTGCCAGTTGGGAATCTGAAAGGGCAAGTATCTGGGCCGCCAGGATACCGGCATTGCGTGCGCCGGATTTTCCAATGGATACAGTGGCGACCGGAACACCCGGAGGCATCTGAACCGTTGAAAGAAGCGCATCGAGTCCCTGAAGACAGGAAGAATCTATGGGAACACCGATGACCGGAAGCGATGTGTAGGCTGCCATGGTTCCTGCCAGATGAGCTGCGTGTCCGGCCCCGGCGACGACAACTTTCAGGCCTCGTTTGCTTGCCGTAGAGGCGTATTCAGCGGCCCGTTGGGGGCTTCTGTGCGCTGATGCCACCGTCATTTCAAAAGGAACGCCCAACTTTTTCAAGATCGCCGCCGCTTCTTCCATAACCTCAAGGTCGGAATCACTACCCATAACAATACCTACTTCAGGAGTTAGATCAGACGGATTTAAAGCCTTCTTTCGTTTTTTCAAAACACCTCCTATAGTCACACCCCAATTGAGCGATAACGCTCAGTTGAAAGTTATTTGTTAATAGTTCACCGCAGAGTCGCAGAGAGCGCAAAGGGTTATCTTTTTTTTGCTTTCCGCTGAACCCGCAAACTACAGCGGGACAGAGACGCCGGAAAGCAAAAAGATCCATCCCATGCCGATTATTCTTCTAATTCATTTACAATTCGCACTATGCCCTCTCAGCAGAAAGAAAAATATTCATTGTCTTTGCGTCCTCTGCGACTCTGCGGTGAACTATTACGGGTTAGCGAGTTGTTCCAGCATGGATTGCTTTTTTTTATCGAGTTCCCGGCGTCTGATACTTGCACCTTTGATACCGCCGTTTAATGCAATTTCCGCAAGGTAATATTCTCCGCTTTCCGTGATCTGCAAATCCAGATGCGCATAAGGAAACTTGCCCCTTTCCATGATGGCCCGACAAAATTCCTCCTGCTTTTGGTCTAAAGCATATGGATAATACTTGCCTCCGGATGCAATGTTCATTCTGAAATTGTCGGGATTGTGTCGGCCGTAAGCCTCGATATAGTCAGCTACGATGATGACGCGCACATCCGTTAAATCATTCAGAAAAGGTTGCAGGACAAAAGGGTATGAAGATTTAGACAAAGCCACTGAATTATACAGGGTTTCAATGTTCTCCCAGCGCCGCACGCCGTGGCCGCAATGCATGTTCTCCTGCTTGGTTAACACAGCGGTAAGGCCGAGTTTGTTATATTGATTGATGGCATCGACCAAGTCCATTCGGCGAGTAATAACCGATGTATGCGGCAGCATCCAAGCCTTAAAGGTAAAGGCCTGAGCAACCTTGGACCTGTTTAGATTCTGTGAAAGAGGCGATGGAAGACAGGTGACGCCGCGTTCAAGCAGGTCGATCAGCACCGATTGTTTCAAATGCTTGTAAGCCAGCATACCGATGAATATATCTCCGGGACCAAGGTCATGAAATAATGCCTTAAGCTCCCTGCTACTTCTGATGATCATCTCATCACCTACCGGACTTTTTATCCTCTAAACTGAATTCGATTAATTTATCAAGAAGCCGGCTGAAATCTATTCCGGCGACTCCCGCGGCCTGGGGTAAAAGGCTGGTGGGAGTCATGCCGGGGATGGTGTTGGTTTCAAGGACATATATCTGCCCATCAGAGAGAATCATGTCGGTGCGGCTGTAACCTTTACAGCAAAGTGCGCGGTGTGCCTTTTTAGCATAGGTTTGTGCTTTTTGGGTCATGGCTTCATCGATACGGGCCGGACATATCTCCTGAGTGGCACCGGGTGTATATTTGGCGGTATAGTCGAAGAATTCAAAATCTTCTCCGGGAATAATTTCGATAATTGGCAAGGCCAGAAGATCATCGTTGCCGAGAACCCCTCCGGTGAGCTCAACTCCTTTTATATAGGATTCGATCAAGACTTCATGATCTTCGGCAAAGGCCTTTTCCAGCGCATCGTTGAGGGCATCTTCGGATTTAACGATAGAGAGCCCGATGCTTGATCCACTGGTCACAGGCTTGATGACCAGGGGCATCCCCAGTTGATCGACGACTGCACGTGTCTCGATCATGTCGATGGATTTGAAAGTCATATCAGGCGCCACCGGAATACCGGCGTTTTTATAAAGCTGCTTGGAAACCAGTTTATTCATGCTGATAGCACTTCCCAGAACACCAGAGCCTTGATAGGGGATGCCCAGAAGATCCAGAAGTCCTTGAACCGTACCGTCTTCACCATAAGGTCCGTGAAGAATTATCAGTGCAGCATCGATACCGGCTGCATCTGCAACCAGCTGCGGGAGGTCTGTTTTGGGATCATAACGGATGACCTCGTACTTGTCGCGATCCAGAGTTTCATAGACCTGATTTCCGCTGGCAATGGAGACGTCGCGTTCAGAAGATATTCCACCGGAAAGAAGTGCAATAGAGAGCTTTGTCATAAGATCACCTTTCAGAATATTAGCGAAAAATACAGACTTAGCCCCTTAAGTGTAAATTTTTTGCATTTTATGGCAAAAATCAATTATTGAGCAGTACATTATTTCACGCAAAGGCGCAAAGCCCGCAAAGGAAAACAAAGATTAATTTTTAAAGAATCTTGGCGTCTTTGCGCCTTTGCGAGAGAATCTTATTTAATTCTCTCCGAGGCGTAGGCTCTACCCTCCGGCCTGTAAGCCCTACGGGCTGGAAGCGGAGCCGGAGGCCGGTTTATCCGGGTTAGGGTTTTAAGATTTGCTGCTTAACTTTGTTATATTCGTCTAAGAGGCTTTTAAAGTGTTTGTCTTCTACGTTTAGTTTATTAAATGTCATAACTATAAGTTTCTTTTTTCAGCTCAATTCTCCAGATTCTCCACATTCGTGCCAAAGGGCCGCGTGGCTGCCTTGTCCTTATCCGAGAAAATGAGTTCAGCGGCTATCTCAGCTGCATCCGTAATTATTTCACGACAGAAAAGAGCATGATCCCGAGAAAGCCAGGCTGTTTGCCATTTGGAAGTTAACTTTCTACAGAGTGTTTCGCCGTACTTTTCTTTGATTCGATTGGGAAGTTGATTGAACAATCTGTAAAGACCCGGTTTTCCGTAAAGCTGTTCTTTCGATTTCTTGAGGACTTCCTGGCCTTCTCCCTCGGGGAGGACGCTTCGCCCGTGAACGGCACTTACGGCCATGACAGCCCCGACTAAAGCGCCGCAGGTATCGCCGTAGAGCCCGATGCCGCCGCCGAACCCCGTTGCCAGTTTTTTCACTTCCGGGGGCAATCCGGTCTCCACCAAAGAGAGCACCGCTTCGGTAACGCACTCGGCGCAATTGTACCCCAGAGAAAAATTTTTCCTTGCTCTTTGTCTTATTTGTTCTATTTGCTCCTCTTTATTCATTTTTTGGCACCCTCTTCACCCGCAATTAGGCAGCTGCAAAAAAACCAAACACCTTATGAATTCGGCTTTATACGAATTTATTAATCTTTTTTAAGAGTTGTTTTTTCTGTTGGGAGGGTAAAGCAAAAGCGGCTCCCCTTTTGGTTTTCACTTTCAACCCAGATTTTTCCTCGATGGGCATCCACGGCCATCTTACAGAAGGTCAACCCCAAGCCGGTTGTATGCACGCGCCCCTCACTTTTTTTATCAAGCTGGAAATATTTGTCAAAAATACGTTTGCGGTGCTCGTCCGGCACGCCGGGGCCGTTGTCCTGGACGAAAAATTTGATCTCCGAAGACGGCAAATACTCAAACCCCACCTCAATGGTATCATCCGGC
>NZ_JAZFTO010000279.1:0-3375 GCF_036446775.1 Candidatus Desulfatibia sp. | reverse complement strand
ATTGAAGTCTATTACAAAAACTTGAAACTTGCCGGGTTTGCTAATCAAAATATAGAAATGGAGGTCGCTTAAATATCAATATGCCTGACAGTGACATTTTAACGTTGCAATAAAAATGACATATTGACGTTGCAACGACATATAAAAATGAAAAAATTTCAGAGGGGAATTGGAGGAATTGGGGTCAGGTCTTGACGAACTATTGCCCAAACCCTTTTAAAGGGTTTTTATAAAGATTCTTGTAATACGCTCTTTTATAAACTATTGAATTAAAGGGGTAATTATTTAACGATTTCCTTATTAACACCTTCAATATCCTTTGGGCAACAGTCCGTTGACATTTGACAATTTCATTTTCTTTAGTAAGCGTGAATTATTGGATGCCGGATCAAGTCCGGCATGACAGGCTAAAAGGGCTCATGTCTTGAATAAGGTCAAAATACCGGAAGGGCTGTACGAGCGGACGCTCAAGGATTTAAAATTACACTTGTTGAATTAAAGTATTTTCGCCAGGACAGCGCGGCGATGCGAGCTAAAACCGGATAAAGGATTTGAAAATCGGATTCGGCATGGAGCGTATTTCACCGCTAAAAGGCCCCCCAAAACACAAGGCAAAGAATGAATCCCATTGCGGATTGCCAAAACCGCACTTGGCAAAAAGAAAACACTTATATAAAAAGTTGCGGGAGTGAACGAAGGCGAAGCCCGTGAGCAAGCCGCCAATTATCAGCCCACCCGGTAAACCGCGCGCATTTGAGGTTTTGTAGGTTTTGTCAGTTCGCTATCTAAGCGTATCCGGTAATTTCGCTGGCCGCCTTTTTCACGCTTCGCCTATTTTGCGCTATTTCCTCCCATTTTGAGAGGTTTTGTTGATTATAGACGACGCGTTGACTCATGGCAAAAGGTAACCGGGGAGGCGGCTGATTTTTAGTCGTTGCCTGGTTCGCCCATGTTGGGGTAAATAATGGTTTGCAGATTTCAGTTTTTGGGAAAAGTGCCCTACCGGAACAGGATTCATTTAAAGCTGATTATTCGCCAAATGAATTTAAAAACGTTATCCTCCACCTCAATTCCGCCGATCCAATAAAATCAAAAGAAATATTAGATAGGGCTGCAGAAATACTGCTTGCCCAGGGGGAATCTGGTAAAAAAGTGGCTGTTGAAGTCATAGCTAATGGAGAGGGTTTGAGTCTTTTCAACGCTGACGAATCTCTTTTTATAAAGCGGATAAAGCGAATGCAGGTAGAATACCCCAACCTTAGTTTCTTGGCCTGCGGGGTTGCTGCGAGCAGGTATGAAAAACGGATGGGAAGAGCGATAAGCTTTATAAAAGGCGTTATTGTCACCCCGTCTGCCGTCGAGAAGATTGTCCGGCGCGTTAGACAAGGCTGGGAGTATCAAAGGATTTGACTTTCTGTGTAGCGGGCAATCCGCTTATCTAGCAGTTTGTTGAAAAAGTCCATCCGGGACTTTTTCAGCTACGGCTTGGTCGAAATAAATTCGTCCAAGCCTTTCAAATTGCTTGGCAATCAGCCTACGCAATTTGGGCAATCCGTCCATGGATTGCTTATCAGTCTGCTTTTTCAGCAGCCTGATAATTCTCTTCCAAAAGTAATTGGAAGCGTTATACATTAGGATCAGGGCAAGTATTGGGGATTGTTCCTTAAAATACGCGGTGCGAAAATCCCGGCGGTTTAAATTTCCCGGCCAGATTCGGCTGAACCGGCCAGGAAGGACGACGACTATTTTATGTCTTCCTTCATTTTTTCAAATTCTTCACCGGTAATTTCCCCCTTGGCGTACCTCTTTTTAAGTACGTCGAGTGCGGTCTCTTCCGGTCCGGGTTGCGGATTTGAATAGTTTTCGCCATGACCACGGTGCATGCCGCGCATCATTCCCCCTCTGGACATCATGAATAGGCCGAAGACAATGAAAATCACGAATAAAAAGGGCATTATGGGGAAGCCCCACATTCCCCCACCGCCAAAGAAATCAGGTCCCATTGGATTTTCCTCCGTGTTAAAGTGTTGGGAAATTCATCCTTTTCTCAAAAAAGGGCTCGCTTGTCCAATAAGCTTTGGTGATATCGCCCTCGTGCTCGTCGGATACTTCATATAACTTCATCGTTAACACAACTTCACTTATCTGACCGTTCAACGAAGCGGGCAGCGTAAATTCAAGCCTTCTTGCCTCGCCGCTTTGGAGTTGCGTATCCTCCAGGAGTTTATAAGGCATCAGTCCGAATACAGGCATCTGATTATATTTCTTTGCGAAAGTCGTGATGATCTGATGAATCCGCTTTCCCCGGTTATCGATAAAACTTATCTCAAGGCCGAGGGTGCGCGTGCCGCCGCCGGCCGGGATCGAGTGGCCCATAACACGGTTTTCGATGGAGAGGCTGAAATTAGGGAATTCTAGAGCTACATCTTTGATATCCAGATCGTCGCGATATATTTCTACATTCCGTACAGCCGTATCGAAGCCGTGATATCTCAGTTCGCTTTCCCGTGGTTTCATGTGGCAATCCTGGCAAGTAGTACCTTGCGCAGCCGCCTGGCTTTTCAGGTAGGAAGCCTTCAGGCCCATGAGCGGGACGCCCGACAAAGGGTTGACCATCGTATGGCATTTCAGGCAGAATTCGGCCTTTTTCATTTGTTCCCGGCCCGGCAAATACTTCTTTTCATGCGTAACTTCAATCGAGTCCTCAACCGTTTCGGCCGGCAACAGCGTTCCATGGCACGTCTCGCAGTTAACGCCGTCGTTAACTTCCTTTATGCCGTGGCAGGCATAGCACATTGCCTCGCCGCCCATCATAGCCTTGTACATGAAAACGCCGGTAAACATTTCCTTGAAATCATTGAAAGACGCGGCCGTGGTCGCCTGCGCGTGGCGTGAGTTTGCCCTCCACTCTTCATATATTTCCTCGTGGCATTCCGCACAGAACTTGGCGCCGCGCTGATCCCCGACTTCATATTTGGGTTTTTTCATTTCCTCGATGTCTTTATACATGGTGCATGATGAGGTAACGAAGAGAACCATCAGGAGGAAAAAAAAGAATCGTGTCATATACCGATTAGACGGCACAGTACTCTCCCTTGGGGCTCTTAGGATGCGATCATACTACCCGGCATACCCCATGCGACCCCATTTAAGTTATTCTACTCACCGGCATTCTAGCAAATATGGCATAAACTTTCAAAACAATTCAGCCTATTTGTGCTTCCTCAAGCCTTGCCAAGTTTTGAATAAAGAAGCCGCTTAACCATCCGGGAAACGGACATTTTGCCGTTCACAGGGCAAGCCTTCCCAGAGCTAGGAATCGAAAATATGGGGGACTAAAAACCTGTATGCGGGGATATTGGGAGACTTGTTCAG
>NZ_JAZFTO010000278.1:0-6729 GCF_036446775.1 Candidatus Desulfatibia sp. | reverse complement strand
GGGTAATACAACGAGGCAGCCAACCTCTGAACCTTTGAACGTTGAACCTTTGAACCCAATATTTGATTAGAGGTGGAGCGTTTTGTCCAAAATTTCACCGCACCATCTATCATTATTTACGAGATCTGCACTTAGACTCTTTATCAAGGCTTTTTTCAGCCGCCTCGATAGCGGCCTTTACGTTTTCCGTGGCTGTTCCACCAAAAGATGTTCTGCGGTTTATCATTTGTTCGGTAGTCAAAACGTCGAAAACATCCTTTTTTATCAGTGATGAAAAGGACTTTAATTCTTTTAATGTAAGTTCCTGAAGCTCTTTCTGCTGCTTGAGTGCATAGCTAACAGCCTGGCCGACACAGTTGTGGGCTTGACGGAACGGCATACCTCTGGTCACAAGGTAATCAGCCAAGTCGGTTGCGTTTAAAAAACCTGAAGTCGCGGCCTGCTGCATGGCTAACTGGTTTACGATCAGCTTCGGGAGCATATGGATGTTAATTTCGATACATTCTTTTAATATATCGACCGTATTGAACAAAGCGGCTTTATCTTCCTGCATGTCGCGGTTATAAGCCAGCGGCAACGCCTTCATAATGGTCAACAAGGCTGTCAAATCCCCAAAAACTCGACCGGTTTTGCCGCGGACCAGTTCAGGTACATCCGGGTTCTTCTTCTGAGGCATGATGCTGCTACCGGTGGCAAAGGCATCCGGAAGTTCAATAAAACCGAACTCGGCTGACGACCATAAAATAAGCTCTTCGGACAGGCGGCTTAAATGCACCATGCCAAGGCTAGCTGAAGATAAAAATTCGATAATATAATCCCTGTCTGAAACCGCATCCAGACTGTTGGCCGATACCTTGGGGAAGTCGAGCAGTTTGGCCGTGTATTCGCTATCAATGGGATAGGTTGTCCCGGCCAAAGCCGCACTGCCTAACGGCATGATGTTTATACGTTTCAAGCCGTCGCTGAACCTGTCCGCATCGCGCGAAAACATTTCATAATAAGCCATCAAGTGATGCGCAAGCAGAACCGGTTGGGCTCGCTGCAAATGCGTGTATCCCGGCAGGACGACTTCTATATGTACCTTGGCCAGAGCAACGATGACTTTTCGCAGCTCAACAAGGCGCTCAATTACATTTTTGGTCTCATCCCTCAAATACATTCTAACATCAAGGGTCACCTGGTCATTACGACTGCGGGCCGTATGAAGTTGCAGGGCGACCTTGCCCACTTTCTGAACCAGCCGGGTCTCAATATGCATATGAATATCTTCGAGGCTGTCATCAAAGGCAAACTTGCCCCGATCAAGCTCTCTTTTAATTTTACCAAGGCCCTCGATCAGCAAAAAAGCCTCTTCTTCTGAAATAATCGAAACTTTGGCCAGCATCCGGCAATGGGCGACGCTGCCTTCGATATCGTAAGGGTAAAGCCGTTTATCGATATCAATTGAAGATGTAAAGGCTTCAACAAGCATGTCTGTTTTTTCGGAAAATCGACCGTTCCAGGGTTTTTCAGACATATATACCTCTGGCCTCATGTGCATATGCAGTTTTAAGTTATAAAATTTCATCCAAACAGTCCACCAGGGAATCGATCTCTTTTTTTCCAATGGTCAATGGAGGAATAAAACGCAAAATATTATCCTGGATGCAGTTAATCATAAATCCTTTTTCCAGGCACAAATTGACAACCGGCGCCCCTTCTTTGTTGAGCTTCATCCCCAGCAGCAGGCCGAGTCCGCGAACATCCACAATTGATTCGTGTCTGCTTTTCAGCCATAAAAGTCTTTCCTTGAAATAGGCCCCGATTTTACCGCAGTGATCAACGATATTATCCTCGTCAAGTATTTTGGTAACCTCAAGTGAAGCTGCGGTCACAACCGGCGTACCACCGAATGTTGAAGCATGTGAACCGGCTCCAAAGGCCTCGGCCACATCTTCTACGGCCAGCATAGCGCCAATGGGCAGTCCATTGCCGAGAGCCTTGGCCAAGGTCATAATATCCGGTTCAACGCCGAAATGTTCATACGCAAAGAGCCTGCCGGTACGCCCGATTCCGGTCTGGATTTCATCAAATATCAGAAGTGCACCGGTTTCATCACACAACTGCCTGACCCTTTTAAGGTATTCGGGTTCCGGGCAGCGCACGCCGCCTTCGCCCTGAATCGGCTCCATGATAACGGCACATGTTTTTGCATCGATTTTATTTTGCAAGGCCTCAATGTCGTTAAACGAAACAAAATCAAAACCCTCCAAGACAGGTTCAAAGCCCTGCTTTATCTTGTCCTGGCCGGTAGCGGAAAGGGTGGCCATGGTGCGCCCGTGAAAAGATCTCTCCATGGATATGATCCGGTAGCGACGGTTTGCACCTTTTTCCTTGAAGTACTTTCTGGCCAGCTTTATGGCGGCTTCATTGGCCTCAGCCCCGCTGTTGCAGAAAAAAACCCGATCTGCAAAACTGTGCTTTACAAGCCAGGCGGCGAGCTCAACCTGCGGAACCGTATAGTAGAGGTTGGAAACATGCACAAGGGTTTCCGCCTGGGTGGCCAGTGCCTTTGTAATCCTTGGGTGTGCATGGCCGAGGTTGCATACGGCTATCCCGGCAACAAAATCGGTGTAACTTCGGCCTTCTGTATCCCAGAGCGTGCATCCCTTGCCTTTGGTAATCACAATGGGAAATCTTGTGTAAGTCTTGGCAATAACATGCTCTGCTTGATCGATTATCTCTTTTTTCATAAAGAGTCCTTTACAGCAAAATCTTCCTTTTATGGACGAAAACCAACCTGGATTTCTCATAGTCTGATGCGTTCATTTACAAGGCATTCAGGGATGAAGCTGTAGTTTGTCTACCGCGAATCCCTGATAACGCAGTAAATGGGCGTAGCAGGCTGTGAGAAATTCGGGTTAAAGGATGTATCTGCTTAAGTCCTCATCATCCTTGATGTCTTTCAATTTATTTTTCACATATAGTCGGTCTATAACGATGCTCTTTTCCTGCAAGTCCGGTGCATCAAAAAGAATATCTTCCAACAGACACTCCATCATGGTATGGAGCCTGCGGGCGCCAATATTTTCAGTCATATTATTAACTTCTTCGGCAATTCTGGCGATATCTTCGACAGCATCATTTTCAAAGACCACCTCAACACCTTCGGTCTTTAAAAGCGCCATGTATTGCAGCAAAAGGGCGTTTTTCGGTTCGGTCAGTATCCTCACAAATTCTTGCCAGCCCAGCGAATCAAGCTCCACTCGTATGGGAAACCGTCCCTGAAGTTCCGGTATCAAATCAGAAGGTTTGACGGTATGAAATGCACCGGAGGCGATAAAAAGAATGTTGTCGGTCTTCACCGGACCGTACTTGGTGGTTACCGTGCTCCCTTCCACGATGGGAAGCAGGTCACGCTGAACACCTTCCCTGGAAACATCAGGACCCTGTGTACTGCTCTTGCCGACAATCTTATCAATCTCATCTAAAAAAATTATCCCGGCCTGCTCCACTTTCTCAATAGCCTGCTTTATCACCTTGTCTAAATCCACAAGGTTCTGAGACTCCTCGGCCGCCATCGTCTTCATTGCTTCCGGCACCTTTACTTTGCGCCGCTTGGTACTTTTAGGTATAAGACCGCCCAGCATATCTTTGAAATTGATCCCCATCTCTTCCATGCCGACGTTTGAAAATATTTCCACCACCGGCATGGCCCGGTCGGATACGTCCAGATCAACATATCGATTATCAAGTTTGCCGTTACGCAGCATGCTTCTTAGCTTTTCTCGTGTAGAAGAGGACTCATCACCACCGGACGATGACAAAAGTTCAAGCCGCGTTTCGGCTGTAGCGTCACCCTTTTGGGCCTGATGTTTCTCCGACTTCGGAAGCAAAAGATCGAGCATTCTCTCTTCAGCGATCTGCCAGGCTTTGTCCTTGACAACCTCCTGCTCTCTGACTTTAAGTTTGTTTACGGTAAGTTCGAGAAGATCCCTAATCATGGATTCAACGTCGCGACCAACATATCCTACCTCGGTAAACTTGGAGGCCTCAACCTTATTAAACGGAGAATCCGTAAGATTCGACAGGCGCCTGGCAATCTCGGTCTTGCCTACTCCGGTGGGACCGATAAGTATAATATTTTTGGGTGCTATCTCATCCCGCAGATCCTCCGGCACCTGCTGCCTGCGCCACCGATTCCTTAAGGCAATGGCGACCGAACGCTTTGCTTTGTCCTGGCCGATTATATACTTGTCAAGTTCTTTAACAATTTCTTTTGGCTTAAGATTGCTCATAGTTGAAGTCCCTTGAACGGTTATTATAACTCTTCAATCGTCACAGCTTCATTGGTAAACACACACAGGGAACCTGTTATTATCATGGCTTCTTTTACAATACCTTTTGCATCAAGATCGGTATGCTTGATAAGGGCCATTGCCGCCGCCTGGGCTCCGATTCCGCCGGAACCGATACCCATGACACCCTCATCGGGTTCGATAACATCACCGCTGCCGGAGATGAGCAACATGTTGTTTTCATCGACGGCGATCATGATAGCCTCAAGACGCCTTAAATATTTGTCGGTGCGCCAGTCTCGGGCCAACTCAACGGCACTACGGGTCAGATTGCCGTTATAACGCTCTAATTTGCCTTCCAAACGTTCAGAAAGGTTCATAGCATCGGCGGTGGCACCGGCAAATCCCACAATGATTTTGTCGTTGTAAATCCTTCTGACCTTTTTAGCCTTATGTTTAATGACCGTATTGTTCAAAGTCACCTGGCCGTCGCCGGCAACCGCCACCCTGCCCTTATGCCTGACAGCCAGTATGGTTGTACCTCGAATTTTCATTGTTTTTTCACCTTCTAGGGTGTGCCTTATCATACGCCGCCATCAATCTGTCGATGCTCACATGCGTATATTTCTGCGTGCTCGAAAGGCTTTTGTGCCCCAAAAGCTCCTGCACCACCCTTAAATCCGCACCGGCATCAAGCATATGAGTCGCAAATGTGTGCCGCAGCGCGTGCGGTGAAACAGGTGCCAAAAGTCCGCATTCTTTGGCAGTTTTATCAAGAATGCGGGCAATCGATCGCACTGTAAGCCGGCCCTGGTTTTTATTTAAAAAAAGCGGGGCCTTTGAATCATCCGATATGCCTGATTCCTCCCGCAGTCTTTGCCGGTAAGCTTTGATGGCCTCCAGTGCTTTCCGGCCGATGGGTACAATGCGCTCCCGATCGCCTTTTCCAAGAACACGAATCACACTTTTAGTAAAATCGACATCAAACAGATTCATGCCGGAAAGTTCAGACACGCGTAGTCCGCACGAATAAAGTGTTTCAAAAATAGCACGATTCCTTAACCCTGCCAGATTATCGGCCTTGATGGAATCCAGAAGCCTGAACATATCATCGACCGGAAGATAAGTTGGGATCGTTTGCTCCTGCTTGGGCGTCAGAATCAACTCTGCCGGATTTTCCAAAATAACCCCGTGTTTGACAAGGTACCTGAAAAAGCTGCGAAGAGCCGAAAGCTTGCGGGCTATCGTAACCTTTTTATTTTTTTTATATAAAAACCCCAGGTAACCTCTTATCATCAAACCCTCGACCTGGTCGGCCCTGAAAGAGTCTGCCTCCGTTTTACTCATATTCTCTGAAAACCAGCTACTAAAAATAAAAGCTGCAAACTCTTTGAGGTCGTGCAAATACGCGCGGCATGTATTCTCAGAATACCCCTTTTCAGAGTAAAGGGATTTGACAAAAGAACTGATCAGGTTTTTCAAAGAAGTCGAGTTCATTTAAATTCTATAAGCGATTCTAACTCTTTCCAGTTGCTGACTTCCATAAACGGATGGTGCTCCCGGTTCCACGGTTGCTTGAACAACACCGGCACCAATCCGGCGGCCTGAATTGGAAAACATGTCTCAAGCCGGTCTTCTACAAAATAGGTAATATCTCTTTCTACAAGCACATCAACCTTGGCCTCAAATGAACCGGTGGCAACCACTTCTATTGACCCGGGATCAAGTGTCAGGACACTTTTTACCCAGTCGTCGATGGGATTCAAATATGGCCGCGCCGTTACAAAAAGAATCGACCCGTTTTGTCTGCCCAGCCGCGACAAAACCTCGGGGGCTCCCGCTATGGGTTTTAACGGCACATTGTAATCACCATCCATTATCCTGTTTATAATTGAGCCTATAATTGCGGCATCGAGGTCGAGGCATTCTTCCAATTGATAGCAGGTGATGTCTTCGAGCCTGATCCAGTCAATGTTATATTCGTCACGGGCAATATCCAGGAATAATGTCATGGTGTCGGCAACGACGCCATCAATATCAAAGGCAATCGACGCCGGATCGATCCTAATATTCGTCATTTGTCATTTGCTGTTTGTCGTTGGTCACTTGCTTGCCCCGTGAAATTCACGTAGTGACAGCACAGCGCATTTCACCGGGGTCATTGGTCACTGGTCACTTGTCATTGGTCCTTTATAAAAAAAGTTGTTCTCCCGATTAGTTGATGCAAAGGGTTCTGCCAACCCTTGCTGAAAGTGCTTCCCCAGCGCGGCACTCCAATAACCAATGACCACTGACGAATGACTAATGACCAATTACGCTGCCCTGCGAGTCTTTTTCTTGAGCCTGGTAATGCGGCGTCGATAAATCGCCGCCATTTTGGCGTCATTTTTACTCAAGGCCGTTTCGCGTTCAGTCTTCAATTCCTTAATCTTTTTCTTAATTTCCCGAACCG
>NZ_JAZFTO010000277.1:0-9565 GCF_036446775.1 Candidatus Desulfatibia sp. | reverse complement strand
CAGGATTCTTTACATCACGCCGGCATCAGCCAGTTTTTGAACCAATCGTTCAGCTTTTTCTTCCCTTGTTCCGGTAATTATTTCAACTTCCCGCTTACTTTCTATGGCGGCAAGGTTTGCAACAATTGTCGGCGACCCTTTTTGCCCCACGGTTTCTTCCAACAGGCCTAATTGATTAATTCCCCACGCGGTAATCTCTTTACTTCTGGCTTTGATAATTCCTGAAAAGCTGAGTGTTCTCGGAGTATTCAGCTCCCTGGTTACCGTGAAGACAGCCGGAAGTTTTACCTGCATCAGGCGATATCCATTTTCAAGGCCAGCCTTTACTTCCCACCATTCTCCACCATATTCAACCAGCTCTTTAACCCTTGTAACCACCGGTATCTTCAACCACGTTGCGATTTGTGGCCCGACCCATTCCGTGCTGCCGTCGCTACTTGCCATCCCGCAAAAGACCACATCATACTTTCCGATTTTCTCTATACCTTTGGCAATGGTATACGCCGTGGCATAAGCATCTGCACCGCCAAAGGATCGATCGGAAAGCAGGAATCCATCGTCAGCGCCCAAGGCCAGACATTCTTTTACAACACTACCTGCCGCCGAAGGTCCCATACTGAGCACGGTAATATGGGCATCAAGCTGCTCTTTAAGTTGCAGGGCTGCTTCCATAGCATTTTTATCGAGAAGATTTAATACCAGCGGAACATCGAGCCTCTTTAGGGTTTTGGTGACAGGATCAATTTTGATTTTGTGAGCCTCTTGGGGGTCTGGAACTGCTTTGACACATACGACGATCTTAAGCATTGTATAAATCCTATGAAAGCACCCAGCGGGCGACAATAACCTTCATAATATCCGAAGTCCCCGCGGATGGCCCTAGTACAAATGAATCGCGCAAATAACGGGTAACGGCATACTCCTCCATGCACCCATAGCCGCCATGGATATCAGCGGCTATTTTCGCCGCTCTTTGGGCTGCTTCCGTGGTAAAATATTTTGCTACGGCAAATTCGTTGCTGCAGCGTTCACCCTTATCCTGCATGGCAGCGGCTCGATAGCCCAGCAGACAGCCCGCTTCCAGATCGATTTTCATGTCCGCCAGTTTGTTTTGAATCGTTTGCAATCTGCTGATCGGTTTTCCATAAAGAATGCGTTCATTTGCAAACTTAACCGATGCCTCCAGACAAGCAGCCTGCAGTCCCAGTGCGCAGCCGACCATACCGCCTCGGCCGACGTCGCCAATGGCGGCCAGGGCAACCCGCATGCCTTTACCTTCAACGCCTACCAGATTTTCTTGGGGAACCCGGCAATTTTCATAGGCCAGCTCACCGGTATTGCAACCGCGCATGCCGACTTTATTCTCTTCATGGGTGGCCTTGAATCCTTCCATCCCTTTTTCCATGATAAAGGTCGAGAAGGCTTTGGGATCTTCCTCGTCCTTGGCCAGAATTATAATGGTGTCGGCAATATGGGAGTTGGTAATGAAGCATTTGCGTCCGTTGAGGATATAATCGCCGCCGTCTTTCTTATATGTTGAACGGATACCGGTAGGGTCCGATCCCCCTGTTGTTTCGGTCACAGCGGTAGCGGCCAATCGTTCTCCTTTTGCCAGACCGGGCAGATACTTCTTTTTCTGCTCCTCGCTGCCGAATTTTAAGATGGGCTCGATACCCAGTGCAAAAACCTGGAGCATCATGCCCGCCCCTACCGAAACCTTGCTGACTTCTTCCACCGCGATAAGACGGGCAATGTATCCAAGCCCAAGGCCGCCGTATTCTTCCGGGATGGTCAATGCCATCATTTCTGCCTCAGCCATGGCCTTGACAACTTCGTCACTGACCTTGCCGGTTTCTTCCATTTCAGGAACCTTGGGAGCAACCTTGGCTTCAGCAAATTCACGAGCTGCTTTCCTGAACATTTCCTGTTCTTCTGTAAAAGTAAAATCAATCATTTTCAATTTCCTCCTTTATATAAAAGTTGAAGTTATCATCCTTTTGATCAAAATCGCTTAATTAATACCAGAGACCGGAAACTCAGCTTGATTTTTAATAACGTCTGCCCTAACTTTAGCTCACTTCAAGCTTATTTGAGCTTTTGCACGGATCAGGAGCTGACTGAATTTATAATTAATCTCTACAACGTTGGTCTGCCATATCTTGTCTGTCTCAACATTCGGCACAACCGCGGAACCCGCAATAGATTGTTTTTCCGCCAGATCGTTTTTTAAGACCTGATTTCTTTCCTGAGTCATCAACTCAAGTTCATCCATATAGCCGTCATATACTGACACAAGCCCTGTTATATCTATATTGCAAATATCATTTAACAGGGCCAGCTGCGGCTTATTATCGCGGTTTACATCCAGGTCGTCTAAAAGCGCATTAAGCAATATATCATTTACAATCACATCATAAGTCTCAATCATGCTGTCCAACTCTAGGGCAAATTTATCTTGGTCCAGCAGACCGTCCTGATATTTCTGAATCAACCCCTTGATTCTTTGCCCGGCTTCTTTTAGCATTTGCTCTTGCTTTTCTTCATGGCTTAACGTCAAGTGTTTGGTCTTTTCCATAACAAGATCGAGAGTGCTTTTGATTTCTGCCATTTTACACCTCTTTAAATTTGAATTCCCCGCTGCGACTCGACTGACCTTCGACCCGAGCTCAGGCCGAGGGCCTCGCCGAAGTCTTACAGCGCGGGATGAATTCAAATGAAAATAAAATCCTTTTTAATGAGAAAGTGCGGTGCCTTTTGCCATCTGATCCCGTCCCGCTTCCAGCGGGACGGGAGTTTTATAAAATCGTAACACGATTTTATTCAGGGTATGTTGTTTACATGATCAACAAATGTTGAGTTTATGATTTTAAGGATTTGTTCCTTGGAGTAAAGTTTCCCGGAACCTATTCCCGGGCATGCCTTTGATACTTGTCGCCATTTTTTGGAAGAACGTAAGTTTTCGAACCAGAATGGAGACGTGCGGCACTGCCGGATTCAAACAAAATTCCTTGATCAAAAAATAGGCTCGATGTCGTATCGTCATTGGTTATTGGTCATTGGCATGCTTGAAGAGCGTTTTGCTTGATGGGGATAAAATCTTTTTATTAACACCCCTCAAGGCCTTCAGGCCGCTCCTCAAACAAGGTGCTCCTCAAGTGCAATAATCTATGTCCTGTGACTTATAGCACGCGATATGGGCAAGATCAATTAAAGATATATCCGTATTTTTAGGAATAACCGCCGGGCCAATCCTCTTCCTGCTTGACATAAGACCCCAATTTTACTATACATAAAATCGCAAAGCGATTTTACAACTAGTGCCCACCCATAAATACATTTGAGCACTATGTAGTTTCCAATTCATAAATGAGATATTTTTTTGATGAGCAAGGCCGCACAAGGGTTTTCGCCCGAGGCGTACGTCTGTACGTCGAGGGCGGAAACCCGCGGAGAACGCCGCTCATCGGAAAAATAGCCATTTATGGATGGAAACTAACTAATAGGTGGGATGAAGGGAGAAATTATGAAAATTGAAATTCAAAAATTAACGGACAAGGATCTTGAAAGCAAAGGCGTTGCACCCGGTCGATTTTCCTGGTTCACATTTTATTTTCCAGATTTTTTACCGTCACCCAATACAGTGTCATTTACGGCGTTCTGGGGTCCCTGATCTTGATGGTGCTCTAGGTCTATTTTTCCTTTTTGCTGTTCTTTTTCTTTGCTGAATTTACATTTGTTTCTGACAAATTAGATGTCCTTGTATTTGAACAAATGTATCTTTTCCGCTTCAGCCATAGCGTCAAGGAAAAAAAGATCCAAAAATTTCTCTTCAATCACCCCCAACGGATTTTTGAAAAGTATGCGAAGCGCTATGCAGAACCCATTTTATTGAAAAACCTTAGCCCATCATGCGGTCTGTTCAACCGCGGACCTTAATATGGAGAGCATCCGGTTGAGTTCTTCTTCCGTAATTGTTAGCGGCGGCCAGAGGTAGACGGCCCGGCCTAAAGGACGTATGAAAAGTCCCCCTTCAAAGGCATGCCTGGCAATCCGGCGCGCGCGCTCAATCACCCCGCTGTTGGCGTTAACTTCAACAACCCCCATCATGCCCAGCGTTCGAACCTTTGAATTTCCAAGCATGACGCCCAATTCGCGCATACCAGCATCGAGCTGTGCAATCCTGGGCCTTAAATTTTTCAGAATCTTTTCCTCTTCATACACAGAGAGAACGGCCAGAGCAACGGCGGATGTAATGGGGTTCCCGCAGAATGTGTGGCCGTGATAAAAGGTTCGATCCCGCGCTCCCTCCTGGCGGAATGAATCATAAATCGTATCGGTAACGATAACAGCGCTCATGGGCAGTGTGCCGCCCGTCATCCCCTTGCCAAGGGTCATCATATCGGGTGCTATCCCGGCGCGCTTGCAGGCAAACATGGACCCCGTACGGCCGAAGCCGACGGCGATTTCATCGGCGATGAGAAGCAGACCGTATTGGCTGCACAATTTCCTCAACCGGCGCAGGTATTCTTCAGGATAAATGCGAACCCCCGCCGCGCCTTGGCATAAGGGCTCCACTACCACGGCCGCCGTCTCATCACAGTGATTGCGGATAAGCTCATCCATGGAACTGAAACATTCAACATCACAGGCGTCCGGCTCTTGGCCATGAGGACATTGGGCACAGTGCGGCGACTGCGCCCGGTAGGCCCGGTGGATAACCCCCTTAAAGCCGCTGTGGAAGGTATCGACGTATCCGACACCCATGGCTCCCAACGTATCTCCATGGTACCCGTCGGCCAGACCGATAAATTTCGTGCGGCCCTTCTCACCATTATTGACCCAGTATTGAACAGCTATCTTCAAGGCTGCCTCTACGGATGAAGCACCATCACAGGAAAAAAACGAATGGCTGAGAGCTCCCGGCGTTATTGCGGCCAGCTGTTCTGCCAGCTCGATTATTTTCCGGTGGGACATTCCGCCCAGTATTACATGTTGAAGCCGGCCCGCTTGTTCACGGAGGGCCTCGATCAGTTTAGGGTGTGAGTGTCCCAGGTTGACACACCACCACGACGCAATGCCGTCCAGCACCGGCCGGCCGCCGACCTCGTAGAGATAGACGCCCTGGGCGCGTTCAATAATGGGGAAATCCATCTTCTCAAAAGATGTAATTTCCGTATACGGATGCCACAAATGCTTAATGTCACGCTGCCGTAATTCTATGGTCATTTGACTCCCACTCTTTCCAAGATTTTCTGCAGGCCGGGCATATCGCGCTCGAATTGATCCCAAAGCTTTTCGCTGTCAGGGCCAAGGCCGGCCAGATGTCTGACGTGGCCCAGCACATAGACATCACCTAATCTGGCAACGGTTTCGAGGTTATCCTGCTTGATAAAATCGTCCTCCGGCGATCCGGACTCCACCTCGTTGAACACCACACCGAGAATCTCTAAACCGGATAAGCGCAGGGCATTAATTGAAAGAAGACTGTGATTGATCGTACCCAGGCCCGCGTGCGCCACCAACACCACCGGAAAGCCAAGCGTCATCATAAGGTTGAGTATGGTCGTTTCCTCATCTAAAGGAACCTTAATACCACCCACACCCTCCACGACCACTATCTCATGGTGTGTGAGGAGTTGCTCCAGACAAGCCTGAATATGCGCAATCTCCGGGTAGCGCCGTTTTATTCGTCCCGCCAGATGGGGTGAGCACGCCGGCTCATAAATGTAAGGCGTCATGAGCGCCATCTCGTGGCGCGAAGGCTGCATGCCGGCCGCAGATAGACAGAAGTCCAGATCGGGGGCCACCAAACCATCTTTTCCAGGTACTCCTCCTGTCTGTATTGCTTTGACCGGAACGGCGTCAATGCCCCTGCTTCTCAGCCAGCGCACGATCCCCGCGGTGATAACCGTCTTGCCGACGCCGGTCCCTGTTGCGGTTATGAAAAGACCCTGATTCATTGGATAGACTCGACAACCAAATATAGAACTTGATAAGTGACCGGTACCCTCCCATGGGCCAGCGCATGGTGATGTTCATAGTATCGGGCGACTTTTTGAACCTCACTTACCGACCTGGGGCTATAGCCCCAGTGATGTTTAAATAATGCGCCGACACCCTTGAAAGAGCGCAACGCGTCCAATCCACTCTTGTAAAGGCACTGAACCGCTTCCTCCCTGGCAAGGAGCAGCTTAAACCCGGCTCCGTCCAGCGCGTTGATATAGATATCGGGCGACGCATACTCCAGGCCCGGCATTTCCTCACGAAGTACAGTTTGGTAACTTTCATGCAATTCTACAAGCGATCCGGCAACAGGCACTGCCAAGGCAAACAAGCCGCCGGACTTGAGCATTCCTGCCAGCCGGCCAATGGACTGCACGCGAGCGCTGAACCACTGGAAGCAAAAACTCGACGCGATCAGATCGAAGGGTTGCTGTGTATCAAACCTCTCGGCATCGGCTACCTGAAATGACAGCGACCCAACATGAGCCCAACGTTTAAGGCAAATGTTCACCATCTCCGGCGCTATATCAATACCCAATATACAGGCTTCGGGATAGCGGTCATGGAGCAACTCGACCAAAAAGCCCGTACCGCAGCCCACGTCAAGGATGGAGTTGACGCGACCTGTTGGGGACAACATATTCATCAGGCGTCTGGCCGTACGGCGCTGGGGATCGGCCCAGCGCTCGTAACTGCTTGCCGCCGCTGAAAAATTTCGGGCTACGGCCTCACTGTGAACTAAAACCGGCATCGATTACATCTCTTATTAATCCAGCAACACGATAAGGAGCGGTGAATAGAAGGGCATGCGAGCCACCTTGAACCTGATCGAGTCGAGCTTCAGGTATCGTTCTCTGCATGAATCGGGCGCATTCCACAGGGATAATCCTGTCGTTAGCCCCGTGCAACAAATGGACCGGGACTTTAATTTCCGGCAAAATGTTACGCAAATCCTTTGCTTGCAAATACCGCAATCCTCTTGCCAAGTGCTCAACGTTTATACATTCGGCGCCGTCGATAAATTTACCCAGCAATTCATCCGCCTCAATCGAAGATCCCAGGCCGTCGCCGATACAGAACCGGGCGAATTCTTCAAGGACCAAACGCGGGGTCCGGCTGAATCTAGCATGCATCGCCCTCAAGACGCTTGAGTCTACGCCAGGGTAATTTCCTGTGGATGTCATCCGCGGGGTACCGGAAACCAGCACCAACTTCTTGACACTCCCCGGCCTAAGTATGGCACCTTCCAAGGCCACCAATGTCCCCAGAGACCATCCGACAATAATGACTCTACCTGCTTCTCTTTCGAGAACCCGCAATAATGCGTTCTCCTCAGCGGCCCCATTCAAGCACTCCCACCACTTTACGTAACAACAGGAAACGGGGCGGTCTATTTTATTTATGACCAGCTCCCAGCACGATGAGCCGGTGGCCCAGCCGGAAATGAATATCAAACGCTCACGACTCACAGTACCCCCCACTGCCGGGCGGATTGGGCAAGCTCTTTGGCCGCGAATTGTAAATCGTCGATGGAATGAGCCAGAGTCACCGACATCCGCAGACGTGCCGTTCCGGCTGGAACCGTTGGCGGACGAATGGCCGACACCATTATCCCTTTTTCCCAAAGCGAGCCCGCCAGATTCATGGCCTGCTGGTTGTCACCGATATGAATAGGGAGGATTTGCGACTCAATCTCGGGAAGAGAAAAACCTTCTTCAACCAGGAATTCACGAAACCTTTGCACCCTTGCCAATAACTCTTGTCCCATTTGCGGCATCGATTCCACAAGTGCAACCGCCATGTGGCTGCCGCCCAGGCACGCCGGAGGCAGACCCGTGGAATAGATGAAGCTGCGGGCCCGGTTGATTAAAAAAGAGCGCATGGTATCTGAACAGGCCACAAAGCCGCCGTATCCTCCCAAAGCCTTGCTCAGTGTTCCAATAACTATTTCAGGCTTGATCTCCTGGCCCTTGATCCGGCAGACGCCACCTCCTCTTGCACCCATTACCCCGATAGCATGCGCCTCGTCCACCACCATAATCGCCTTATAACGTTCGGCAAGCTCAGCCAAACACTTAAGAGGAGCGATATCGCCGTCCATACTGAAGATTGAGTCGGTTACAATGATGCGGCGGCCCCCGGTTTTACTCTTCTTGAGCAAACGCTCCAGATGGTCGATGTCCTTGTGGCGATACCGATGCCACTTCGCGCCACTCAGTAACATCCCGTCGATCAGACTGGCATGATTCAGCCGGTCGGCGAAGATTTCATCTTCCCGCCCCGCTATGGCCGTAAGAACGCCGATGTTCACCAGAAAACCGCTGCCGAACACAAGCGCCGCCTCCGCTGCCACCATGCGCGCCAAATCGGTCTCAAGCGCAGCATGCAGCTCCAGATGCCCGGACATAAGGCGTGAAGCCGTCGCACCACACCCCCATCTCTCTGTCGCCCCGATAGCGGCAACCTTGACTTGGTGATGGTTGGCCAGATTTAGATAGTCATTGGAAGAAAAATTAAGAACCTTTCTGCCTTCTATGGATAGCTTCCCGCCGGTCTCGGGCAGTACCCTCAGTTCCCGAAACAAGCCTCGCTCCCGCAGGGAAGCCAGCTCCCTGCCAAAATACGTATCCAACTGT
Source organism: Candidatus Desulfatibia sp. (assembly GCF_036446775.1). Taxonomy (NCBI): domain Bacteria; kingdom Pseudomonadati; phylum Thermodesulfobacteriota; class Desulfobacteria; order Desulfobacterales; genus Candidatus Desulfatibia; species Candidatus Desulfatibia sp. The sequence goes on along the minus strand of NZ_JAZFTO010000277.1, from coordinate 926 downwards.
CGATTATTATTCATGGACGCAAATCCTCATCAGGTCGACGCCAGTGCTTTGAGATTTTCAATCTCGGCGCCTTCGATAGAAACTTCAAACCCCAAATCCGTGACCATCTCGTAGGCTTCTTCGGCCGACTGACCACCCGTTGTTAGGTACCCGGCTACGAAAATCGAATCAACAACGTAAAGCGCCAGCGGCTGAAGCGAACGCAGATGGTACTCCCGTCCGCCAGCCGCACGAACCTCACTCTGCGGGTTGAGAAAACGCGCCAGACAGAGCACCTTCAAGCACCGCTGAGGGCTCAGATCCTTAGCCCGATCTTCAAACGGGGTCCCCTGAACCGGGATCAGAAAGTTAATGGGAACCGCATGGGGTTTTATGTCGCGCAAGGCATATAACAGGTCGATGATGTCCTCATCCGATTCCCCCTGCCCGATGATGCCGCCGGAACAGATTTCCAACTCCGCCGCCTTGCAGTTGGCAATGGTGGCGAGCCGATCGCGGTATGAATGCGTTGTGCATATCTGGCTGTAAAAGCGTTCACTGGTGTTGAGATTGTGATTCACTCGATCCAGCCCCGCAGCTTTGAGCCGACCGGCCTGGCCCTTATCCAAAAACCCGATCGAAGCACACAGCGACAAGCCGGTTTCTTCCTTGATGGACCGAATGATATCGCTCAGGCGATCAAGATCTTTTTCAGTGGGACCGCTGCCGCTAAGAGCCATACAGAACCGATGGGCGTTCATCTCCATGGCTCCGCGCGCCTCCTCCAGCAGCCTTTTTTTTGACACCAGCGGATATTTTTCAATCTTGGCCACAGAGACTTTTGACTGCGAACAATAGTGGCAGTCCTCAATGCATAAGCCGCTCTTGGCATTGCTCAATACGTGAATAAGCACACGCTTTTCAAAATATTCACGGCGTACCCGATA
>NZ_JAZFTO010000276.1:0-10149 GCF_036446775.1 Candidatus Desulfatibia sp. | reverse complement strand
CAAAAATAGATATATTATGATGGGTGGGATTGGAAACATTTACCCATTTTGAGGGGGTCAGGTAAAATAAAAAGCTGCTTTGGAATATGCAGGATTTAGGAGTTGAAAAGAAGCTTATTCTTCTTTCCGGACAACTATTTGACAAAATGATGGGCTTTTAGAGAATATTTGCTTTTTTTGAAAGATGTTGAAATCTCTGCGCTTACAATTAAAGACATTATGGACGGCCGGTGGACATCAGACCATATGAGATTTAGCCATCTGTTTGATGATTATCTGCGGGGAAGGCTCTTTCCGTTTTCTCTTGAAGAACCGGATTTTTTGCCTATTCTCCAGAACATCTGTTCGAAAGTAATCCGCAAGGATATCCCGATGGTGTCTAACCTTCGATTTGATGATATCGAAAAAATTGAGAAAACTTTAGCGTTTATTGGAAATTCAGAAGTGGATGGAATTAATTTTTCATCCATTTCCAGAAATCTGGGAATCACGAAGTATAAAGCTGAATTATTTGTCAAGCTTCTTACCCAGGCCTTTATCCTTAACCCAATTTACCCTAAGGGAACCAACGTACTCAAAGAACCAAAAGTTTTGATGTTTCTTCCTTTTCGGCTACTTTATAAGGATTGGGACCAGTGTATTGGGGCCATCCGAGAAGACTTTTTTGCCGAGATGCTTACGATGAAAGGTTATAAATTTCATTATCTAAAGACAAAACGGGGAGCAAAGACTCCTGATTTTCTTGTAGAATATGGAAATGAACGCGTCGTTATCGAAGTAGGAGGGAAAGGAAAGGGCAGAGAGCAATTCAAGGGTATCAAGGTTGAAAGGAAGCTTATTTTGTCCCATGTCTCTGAAGGAGATAGTGATAAAAAGCCGTTGTCATTACTGGGATTTATCAAATAGTAGGCCTCATCACATAAAACACCTATTTTGAATCAAGAACAGAAATTCTCGATTTGTTTTTTCAGGTCAACACAGATTTTCTTCAGCCGCGCGGATTCGTCGACTCAACGTCTGCAGCTCTACCCCCTTGCGATCCTTGAGTTCTTTCTCCAATGACTTTACCCTTTTTTCCAATTATGCATATGTTGGTTTTTTGGCCATCAAATATCCTCCAGTACCTTTAAAAAACAACAAAAGCCCATATTCGATTTTGGAATCAAATATGAGCTTATATCGGTCTCATAAGAATCTCTATTGAGCTTGCCGATACAGTTAAAACCGATAGTTCGGCCTTTACTTACAGGTTAGCGCGCCTCTAAACATGACGCGATATTTAAAAACAGTTAGAATGCACCAATGTCTCGCTTAGTTTTCCCGGAGTTGGAGAATATTGATTTATTTGAAACAAGGAGCAAGTAATGGTGCAACTGTACTGTCAAACAGTTATTTTGTCAAGAAAGTAAGTATGTTCCGGATTTGAAGGTCCCTACAGATTGTCGAAGCAAAGCGAAAATCTACTTTTCTAAACACACCTCAACTGTAAAACGCCCGGTATCGGTTTTAAAAGGGATGGCAATTTTGGGGCCTTTAGTCATGGATATGAGTTTATGGTTTTTGCCGGTAACCACTGTGGGAATGGCTCCTTGTAATATTTTACCTGTTTTTTCAATTTCTTGCCGGGCCTGGCCGGATATCATATTGGTCAATTCACCCACAGCATCTGAAATTTCATGATTTATTTCCTTCATTTCCTCCCCGAACATATTGGAAACGATCTTTAGAATGCTAACCTCATCAAATGTAATCGAAACAGTCCCTCTGACTGCTCCGGTAATACCAACGATACCTGAAACATCTCCCTGGGCAACATTGTCTTTTTTCAGATAAGGTTTTTCAGCTTTCGCCTTAACAAACGCCATTGTTTCAATAACATTTAAAGTTGCATTAAGAAAAGGATTGATGATGGTAACATCCATTGTCTATCTCCTTAAGCACAGAATTGCAGCAGGTATGGAGCAATTTGTCGTTCAAAGCTGAAGGTGCATATAGTGCTTCACGACACCCGCAACTATCTAAGTTAACAGAAAAGTTGAAAATAAATTATATTTAAAATAACACAGGAGAATCAGAACTTCAAATATTTTTAAATCGCAATTGAACCTTTTCAGCCACTAAGGCACAAAGACACCAAGAGCTGAGCCGGCTTCGCCATAGTATTCTTTTGGATACGACGGCAGAATAGGCCCAATTACCTGAATAAAATAATTCTTTAATCTTAGTGCCCATCCATAAATATATTTGAGCACTAAGCAGTTTCCAATTCATAAATGAGGAATTTTTTCGATGAGCAAGTTGAGTACCTTCCAAAATTAAATCGGAACGAAATCCCACTGTTTTTTAGCGGGAGCCGCATCCGCCGTCGCCCTTAGAAAAGGGCTATGGCGGGACAAGCAAGGGTTTTCGCCCGAGGCGTACTTTAAGTACGTCGAGGGCGGAAACCCGCGGCCTCCGGCTCGTAGAGCCTACGCCTCGGAGAGAGAACGCCGCTCATCGGAAAAATAGCCATTTATGGATGGAAACTAGGCTAGCCGTTTTTCTGTTCGAAGGTCTTCATAAAATCGGCCAGGGCTTCAACCGCCGCCACGGTTGTAGCATTGTATATCGATGCCCGGCCGCCGCCGACAGACCGATGCCCCTTGAGACCGCCGAACCCGTTTTCCGCAGCCTCTTCTATAAACCTTTTTTCAAGCTCTTCATCCGGGAGTCGGAAGGTGACGTTCATCAATGAACGGCTGTCAGGTTCGGCCGTGCCTTGATAAAAATCGCCGGAATCAAAGACATCGTAGAGAGTTTGGGCCTTCTTGCGATTGATTGCGTCCATCTTTTCAAGGCCGCCGATGGTTTCTTGCAGCCATTTCAAGACTAGTTGAATCGTATACACGGCAAAACAGGGCGGCGTATTATACATGGAGTTCTGGTCGGCATATGTAGTATACTTCAGCATTGACGGCAGCTCATCCGGAATCCTGTTGAGCATGTCCTCCCGGATAATAACCATACATACACCGGCAGGACCGATATTCTTTTGAGCGCCGGCATACACAAGTCCGAATTTGTCAACATCAAAGGGTCTGCTCATAAAGTCCGACGACATATCGCCAATCAGCGGCAGACCGCTTGTATCCGGAAAGGATGCAAACTGCGTTCCCTTGATGGTGTTGTTGGACGTAATGTGGGCAAAAACCGCATCAGGGTTGAATCGAATATCCTTGGGGATATAGGAAAAATTGCGGTCTTCGGAAGAGGCCGCAACGTTGATGGTCTTGCCCTGAATTTGGGCTTCTTTAATAGCTTTAGCGGACCAGGTTCCGGTATTGACATAGTCGGCCGTTTCGCCGTCCTTCAGAAAATTCATGGGAATCATGCAGAACTGCATGCTGGCGCCGCCCTGAATAAACAGGACCTGGAATTTGTCGTCCAGTTTTAACAGCTGCTTTGTGCGGGCGACGGCATCGTTGATGATATCATCGAACCATCGGGAGCGGTGGCTGATTTCAGTAATCGACATGCCGGATTTAGCGTAGTTTAAAAATGAATCTTTGATTTCTTCAAGAACTTCAAGGGGAAGGGCCGCCGGTCCTGCGTTGAAGTTATAAACTCTATTTCCATGCATGGGTTCCTCCAAGACATTTATTAATCTTTTGGCTTCCTGATTTATAAAAAGAAATATTTGTACAGATTGGACTCAAATAAGTCAATCTGAATTTTATGGCTTGTATATTTATATCCTGACCAGCTGCCTTGTGTTGACAAAGAACCTGCTCTTGGCTTAAGTTTTTAGCTGATATTTTTAACAAAACTTTTTGAGTTCCGCTTTAGCGGGACGTTATATAAAATCGCGCAACGATTTTATGAATGGAATTTAGCCCTATGAAAATTTACAAGTATCCTTCCAAATCGGCTGAAAAGAGAGTCGCTTCCCTAACAAATCGCGGTCTGGACGTCAAAAAGAAAGATGTCGCCTATGTTACGCGTATCCTGGAAGATGTAAGGAAGAACGGCGACAGGGCCCTGATTCAATATGCCCGGCGATTCGACAGTCCGCGCTTGACCATCGCAGCGCTCAAGGTGACATCCGGGGAAATCGATGCCGCCGCTAAAAGCGTGGAACGGTCCTTTAAGCGCGCTTTGAATCGTGCCGCCGGTCAAATCGAAGCGTATCACCGCCAGCAGTTAGGCAACTCCTGGATAAATACTCAAAGACCCGGCACGCTTTTAGGCCAGATCGTAACACCCGTTGATACCGCCGGAGTTTATGTGCCCGGCGGCAGGGGTGGAAAAACCCCCTTGGTCTCTTCGGTGTTGATGGGTGTTATTCCGGCCAAAATCGCCGGTGTGCGGCATGTTGCCATGGTAACGCCGCCGACCAAGGACGGCTCGGTGAATCCCCATCTGCTGGCAGCCGCCCGCAAGGCCGGGGTTGATGCCGTTTACAAGGTCGGAAGCGCATGGGCGATTGCCGCCCTGGCTTACGGTACCGAGATGATTCCCAAGGTCGATGTCATTGTCGGGCCCGGTAATATCTATGTTACCCTTGCCAAAAAGATTGTGGCCGGTACAGTGGGCATCGATATGATCGCCGGTCCCAGCGAGATTCTGGTCATCGCCGACAGTGCGGCCAATCCTGCTTTTATTGCCGCCGATCTGCTTTCCCAGGCCGAACATGATACGATGGCATCAGCCATTCTAGTGACAGATTCCCGAGCTGTGGCCGAGGCGGTTGCTGATGCCGTCAAGGAGCAGCTCGAAAATTTGACGCGCAAAGAGACCGCCGCAAAATCACTCCAAAGATTCGGCGCCATCCTGGTTGTGCCCAACCTTGAGGCCGCTTTTGAATTGTCGAACCGGATCGCTCCGGAGCATCTTGAGCTGCACGTCAAAGAACCCTTTGCCTATATAGGCCGGATTAGCAATGCCGGGGCTGTTTTTATGGGAGAGTATACACCGGAGCCTGTCGGCGATTATGTTGCCGGCCCCAACCATGTACTGCCGACGGCCGGTACGGCCAGATTTTCTTCCGCCCTTTCGGTGGATAATTTTGTTAAGAAAACGAGTCTGATCCACTATTCCAGAAAAGCGTTTGAACGCGAAGCTAAAGATATCATCCGTCTGGCGGAAATCGAGGGGCTGGAGGCCCATGCAAACTCGGTGAAGATACGGTTAAGATAGTAACATCCCGCCATGTGGATATTTTTTACCCATATGGGTTGATTTGGCGGGATATGCTGGTTATTTTTTAACCACCTGCGGTTTTGCCAGGCCCCAAAAGTAATATGTTTTGGGCAATCAAAAAATGATAGGTTGAAAATTATTTAATTTATTCAACCGGATACATGCTGGCATTATGTAGAGCAACAACTGTGGCACACAGATTGCAATTCTGGAAAACCTAAAGGTTGTTTCAGAATGCTCCATGCAATCAGAAAACGAAATTTTAGCGCAATAAGAGGGCTGGTAAAAAACGTTTAAAGTGCTTATATTGATTGAGTTACTACAATATCGGCCCGGAGTTAATTGTGACAATCATCTGAAACAAAAATTTTTGTCAAAAAGGAGCATATCAATGAAACTAACGACAACAATAAAACATTCTGCTCGTGGCAAGTACGTTACCGCAGTGATTTTGCTGGCTGTCGGATTGCTGGCGATCTCAAGTCTATTTTCAGCATCAGGGGTTGAGGCCGTAACCGGCAGTCTTGCAACGACACCCGCAAGTTTCAGCCAACTGGCTGAAATGGCCAGCCCGTCCGTGGTCAACATCCGGACGGTAAAAACCATCAAGGGCGGCGGCCGCGTTTTGCGTCAATTCAGAGGCCCCTCTGACAAGGACGACCCCATGCAGGATTTTTTTAAAAAGTTCTTTGGTGAGAACCACCCGCGTGACTTTAAACAGCGTAGCCTGGGGTCAGGATTTATCATCCACAAAGACGGCTATATCGTAACGAACAATCACGTTGTTGAAAACGCAGATAAAATTGAGGTGATACTCGAAAATGAAAAAGAGTATGAAGCTGAAATCATCGGGCGAGACCCCAATACGGATTTGGCGTTACTCAAAATCAAAACGGAACGCGACCTTCCTGAACTGAAATTCGGAGATTCCGACGCACTCAAAGTGGGCCAGTGGGTGATGGCTATTGGAAACCCCTTTGGCCTGGACCATACCGTAACTGCCGGAATAGTCAGTGCCAAGGGGAGAGTTATCGGATCAGGCCCCTATGATGATTTCATCCAGACCGATGCATCCATTAATCCCGGCAACAGCGGAGGCCCGCTGCTCAATATGCAAGGTGAGGTTATAGGTATCAATACGGCCATTATTGCCAGCGGACAGGGCATCGGGTTTGCCATTCCCGTTAATCTGGCCAAAGGGGTTATTGATCAACTCAGAGAAAGTGGCGAGGTAACCCGCGGCTGGCTCGGTGTGGGCATCCAGGACCTCAGCCCGGAGGTTGCCGAGTACTATGGCATGGAGGAAAAAAAAGGTGCCCTGGTAACTGAAGTTTTCCCGGGAGACCCTGCGGATTTGGCCGGTATCGAGCCCAGGGACGTAATTGTTGCCGTTAACGGCAAGAGGGTAGAATCTACCCGGGACCTCACCAGAACCATCGCCAATATCAGAGTAGGCCAGGTAGCTAAAATTAAAGTGCTGCGAGGCGGCAAAACTAAAACATTTAAGGCCACGATCACCAAGAGAGAAGATGGAAAAATTTTAGCGCAGAAAAGCCGCAAGGAACACAAGAATAAACTTGGTATCCGTGTGGCGGAATTGACGCCTGAAATGGCGCGCCGGTATAACGTCAAAGAGGGTGAAGGCGTCATTGTGGCAGGTGTGGACTCAAACAGCCAGGCGAAGACTAAGGGATTGCGGGTCGGCGATCTGATAAAGGAGGTCAATCACCAGGCCATAAAGTCGGTTGAAGATTTTAATAAAACCATCGACGCCGTCAAGGAAGGCGAAATCGTCAATATATTCGCCCGGCGACCAAATCGGGGGTTTTTGGTTATAAAGATAACCAAGTAGCGCCCATAATAAAATCGCATTGCGATTTTATGTAACGTCCCGTTTAAAGTGGGACTCGCAAAAGGAAATTCCTATCCAATCAAATTACAAAGGAGGAACTTAAAATGGAAACAACGACATTTTCAATACCGAATATTTCCTGCGGCCACTGTGTGATGAGCATCAAAAACGGGTTGAGTGAGATCGAGGGCGTGAAAAGTGTAGAGGGCGATCCCCAGAACAAAAATGTTACCGTTGCATGGGAAGCTCCGGTCACCCTGGATCAGATTAAAGCGACCTTGGAAGAGATCAATTATCCGGCCGCATAATATCGATGAATTCGTCAAAAGTCGAATTCATCACGTTTTAGGTTTTAAGATTTAGGTGTTAAACCCATGGCTAATCAAGAGAGCTGTGAGTGAAACGAAGGGTGGGGATGCCGAACAGGGGGTAGTTTTGATCGATGTTGCCGATGCCCAGTCCCAGAGTATCAAGGCTGCAGAACAGTTGCGGGGCATCATAGAAATCGTTGAATCCGTGCGGAGCGACGTCATAATCGGCCAGGGCCATGAAATTGATCTTTTTTTGATTCATTAATTCCTGAACGTGCATGTGAGTTATCGCTAAAAATTGAAATCCTTCAGGAGCCCAGCCGGTGTCGGTTATAAAAGATTTTCGAACCTGATTAACGGTCGTCGTTTTATATTTTTCGCCAAGCTGGAGTAAGGCATAGTAGAAGCCCTGGGGCCTGGGCGGCGCCCCGGGGCGCAGGCGGATATCATCTGTTCTGTCAAAATCGACATACCGGCAGCGCCATATTTTCTCTTTCCGGAGCCTGACGGCGTATTCCCAGGCCTGTCTCCCCGAGAGAATTGAGTCGGCATTGCCCAAGCCGTCATCGCCGAACCCATAAAAAAGCGCTGCACCTTGAAATCCGTGTTGGCGATCAATATTTGTCAAGGACGGGAGCGGTTCGATCTTTTCAAATTCTTTAGTTTTGATTCCCCAGGACATTTTCCCATTGGCCTTGCGCCAGGCTTTAAGCTGCTTATGAACAGGGAGAAACAGAGAATCTTGATCTGATTTGTCTTTTGAAAATAAAGTTTTAACCCAACGTAAAATTGTCATTGATTCGTATTTCGTATTTATCCCTTAAGGTATAAAAATGGGTTGACTATGAATGAATTCTTAATCTGGTGGCAGCATTTGCCGCAAAAAATGGATCCGGTTATTTTCGGAATCGGGTCGTTCAAAATCCAATATTATGGATTAATGTATATTGTAGGCTTTGCCATCAGCTACAGCCTGGTGTTATTGCGTATTAAACGCGAAAAACGCTTCCTCATTTCAGCCGAACAGATTCAAGATCTCATGTTGTTCATGATCCTCGGGCTTATTGTAGGGGCACGTCTGGGATACGTGCTGTTTTACAATCTATCCTATTATCTCAGGCACCCTCTGGAGATATTGCTTCCCTTTGAATTTTCAAACGGTATCACCTTTACCGGCATTGCAGGGATGTCTTACCACGGCGGCCTTATTGGTATCATCATCTTCAGCTGGCTGCATATTCGCAAAGCCGAGTTGAATTTTTGGAATACGGCTGATTTGTTCGCACCCATCGTTCCGCTGGGGTATACATTCGGCCGCATCGGTAATTTTATTAACGGCGAATTATACGGCCGCATCACATCGGCACCGGTCGGCATGTATTTTCCCTTGGCGCCGGGGCCGGAACTCCGTCATCCCTCGCAGCTTTACGAAGCCTTTTTTGAAGGTATATTTTTGTTTGTCGTCCTGTGGAATGTCAGAAATTTTAATGCTCCCAGAGGCTCGATGCTTTCCTTTTATCTAATCGGCTACGGAACCGTCCGGTTCTTCATAGAATATTTCCGCCAACCCGATGCCCATATCGGCTTTGTTTGGTTTTCGTTTTCCATGGGTCAGATACTTTCCGGCTTAATGATCGTAGGAGGGATTCTGCTTTATCTATTTTTAGGTCGGCTTGAGCGCAAGGTGACCATCGCCCTGTAACCTCAAATGAGCGCAAACAAAATGCTGACAAATATAAAAAAAAAGGCGATTATTAGCATATGAAGGCTAATAATCGCCCTTGTTGCTGCAAGCAGTATTAGATAGCTTCTCTTAGTTTTTTCCCAGGTTTAAATTTTACAACGTTCCTGGCCTTAATTTTGATTACAGCACCCGTCTGAGGATTGCGGCCTTTGCGCGCTTTGCGGCGGGTTTTTTGAAAGGTGCCGAATCCTACCAGGGTTACCTTGCCGTCTTTCTTTTTGAGCGCTTTAGTAACGTTGTCTGTAAAAGATCCCAGAGCGGCGGCGGCGGCAACCTTGGTAATTTTTGCGTCTTTTGCCATTCTTTCTACTAATTCTGCTTTCGTCATCTGATTTCCCCCTTGTTTTGATTTGGATTATGGACAAACTTTCCTGCTTCATATTTTTGTTATAACAATAAAATGACAAAGTCAACCGGTAAACTGCTGCTAATTAAGGTTTTACAAGAAGAAATTAGTGAAAACGTGCTTTCTATAATCGTTTGTCTGGAACACATGCTCTTCAAAAGCTGTGATTTAGTGGTAAATTGTTCAAACTGCCGGCAAGCCCAATTCATTGCATCGTTAGAGTTACCGCGGCTTTATGCCAAATGACCACAGCTTAAAACTGTGTTGGTCAGCTGTTATGAAATAATCAAAAAAGGCCGGCGGGCGGGCAGACAGAAAGAAGAGGTCTAATTGAAATATTTTTTGCAATTTGTGCAACAATAATTATATTGAGTAACAGCTTAGCCGCTAAGGCACGAAAAAAAATAAAGAATCCTGGCCCATAGTACCAGGCTTTGATTTCACCCCATAGGGGTGCACCTATCTCAAATGGAGTAAATTAAATTCCAAATAACAAATAACAAACAAATAACAATCGTTCGGCCTTGAGCGGCTCGACCTGAGCTCGCCGACAGGTCTCACTGCCGAAAGGCTCGGGGCCGAAAGGCCTCGAGGTCGAACGATTGAATATTGGAATTTGAAATTTATTTGTAATTTGGTGCTTGGAATTTGTGATTTTAGACACAAAACTCCAAGGCAGAGCCGGAGAACTCTAACCTATCCCAGAAGACCAGGTTTT
>NZ_JAZFTO010000275.1:0-21132 GCF_036446775.1 Candidatus Desulfatibia sp. | reverse complement strand
GTAAAAGAGAGCTTTTGCCCGAGCCGTTCAGCCCCAGAACGCCAATTTTGGCGCCGTAAAAATACGACAGCGATATGTCCTTAAGGACCGGTTTTTTATCGTAATACTTGCTCACCTGGTTCATCGAGCATATGATTTTGTTCGGTTGGTGACTCATTATGGGTCCTCCCCCCAAGCTGTTAGGTGTAAGAATACCGGTTGGAGCCTATCAGAAATCCCGATTTATCGGGGATGTATAATATAAGATACAGGATACAAGATGCAAGGTGCAAGATTCATGATACTAGATGTTGGTTACGGATTTGTTTTACGTAAAGACAGCCGGTCGACCCATCAATGTCTTGACAGACACAAGAAAGATATCCATATTATTACTTAATACAATTTCAAAACCGCGAAGAAAGAAACCTTTATGTTTTTCAAACTGTTTTTAGCATTCACGCTTATTCCGGTCGCCGAAATTTATTTGATAATCAAACTGGGTGGCTTCCTGGGTGCTTTCAATACGGTGGCGATCATCATCCTCACCGGATTTGCAGGCGCCACCCTGGCACGCATGCAGGGGCTGGAAACCATGCTGCGGGTCCGGCAGAGCCTGCAGCAGGGGCTTGTGCCGGCCGAAGAAATGGTAGACGCTCTGCTTATTTTCATAGCCGGCATCGTTTTGCTTACCCCTGGTTTTATCACTGACGTAGCAGGGCTGCTGCTGCTTTTTACCCCTTCCCGTTTTTATATCAAGCGCTTTCTCAGGCGTAAATTCGATCAATGGAATAAAGACGGCCGCATTCAGTACCACAACTTTCCTTAAAAACCTCGTATCCATTACGGATTTTTAAGGTAATTGCGCTTTAATCTCTTTATATTCCTTTACGGTTTTTTCCATTATCTGTTGAATTGACAAAACCTTATCTATGAGGCCGACTCCATGGCCGGCCGAGTAGACCGTTTTATAAGAAACCTTCGAATCCACAGCGCCCAACAGAGAACGGGCGGCGCGGCTGAGGGCAATATAGCGTTTGATTTTTTTGTTTTTTGCGAGTATTGCTTCAATCAACCCCTTTTCCAGACCGATAGCCTCCAGTTCCTTGGTTCGGATAAAATTACCGGGGAATCCGTCCACTTTGTCGGTATTGACGATATCTTCACTCGCTGCGCGCGTAATGGCATCTTTATAGTTTTCGGAAACTTCCGCTTCTTGCGAAGCAATAAAACGTGTTCCCATATAGACGGCCGCAGCTCCCAGGGCCAACGCAGCTGCCATTCCGGCACCGTCTACAATACTTCCGGCGGCAACGACCGGTAATTTAATCATGCGTGCCAAGTTGGGGATCAGAGCAAAAGGCGAAATATCCCCGGCATGACCACCAGCACCAAATCCTACGGCAATGAGCCCGTCAGCTCCCAGATCAGCGACCTTCTTGGCATGCTCAAACCCCACTACATCACAATAAACCTTGGTTCCTGTTTGATGCGACAGCCGCAGCACCTCTTTTGGATTTCCCAGAGAGGTGATGATCAAGGGAGCCCGCTCATCGAGCGCATGATCGATCTGTTGATACTGATATTTGTTGGACTTATGAACAATAATATTGATTCCAAAAGGCTTTGCAGTCAGAGCCTTTATCTCTTTAATGGCTTGACAATATCTTTCAATGGGACGGAAATTCAAGGCTGGAAAGGTTCCCACTCCTCCGGCCTCACTGGCGCTAACCACCATTTTAACCGAACTCACCAGAAACATGGGGGCACAAATGATAGGATATTTTACATCAAACTGCCTGGTGAAATCTGTTTTTAAGGAATCCATTGACACCGACACTTTCTTTTACTTTTTTTTAAGAGATAGTACTAAGGAAAACCTGGCGACCGGTTCTTCTCCAAACTTGTCGGGAACCTTGGCAGTAACGTGAACCAAAGTTTCTACTCTGTCGGTTGAATCGATGGCGGCAGCAACTAAATGGGCAATTTGGCTGCCTTGCTCACAGGCAAAATATACATCGCCCTCGGCGCGCTTGAGAAACTCCGCCGCCATGCTTTTAAAAACTAAAGATATATTATGAGAACTTTTTTGTATCAGCCTCATGGCAATCAGCCCTGCGGCACAATCAGCTCCCATAGCCAGAGCGCCAAAATACATGGAACGCAGATGATTTCTGGTTCTCCGTCGCAGAGGAATTTTCACGACCACTCTATTATCAGAGATTTCAACGACGCAAGGTTTTACAAAAAACAATAATGGAATTTTAAAAAATCCGAAATAGCGCAGCAGCAAAGTTGCCTGTACATTTTCCGGAATAATTTTAAACAGACGCTTCATAAAATCAGTTTACGTTTTTATTACGGGCGGATATCTATGGATGGATACAAGCCCTTGAGGCGGCCTTTTGAATAGGGGTGAATAATGTTAAAGGCAATATCTTGCTCTGTCTGAGCATGTCCCTTGTTGTTTTTGCCGTCAAAGTAGGCGCCGTTGGCCTCCAGGATATGGTCGATGCGATGTTTAAAGGCCTTGACGAATTTGGCGCCGCTGCCCTGAAACTTCATGGCGCCGCGGGTAAACGTGCCTTTTACCCGGGAGAGTTCTTTGGCGGAAATGCTGTGCTTTTTCAGGTCTTGCTTGTTTCTAATGTAGCCCCAGGCCAGCTGTCCGGCCGGAATGTCCAAAGGTTCATCCAGGTCGATGATGGTGTGCGGCGCGATGATACTCCCTTTCCCAATCGTTAACTTATGATCCGGTGTTCCGCGCAAAAATGAATTAAACCCCACAAAAACGTTTTTCCCCAGCCGGGCATGTATGATTTTGGCACCGTGGGCGGTCACATTGTTGCCTTCCAGGCGGGAGTCTATAATATAACAGTTTTCCTGAGCATTGGCGCCCTTTCCCATCCAGGCGTTTTCCAGGTAGGCCCGCTGGGCGATAAGGACATTCTCACTGATGTGGCTTGCCCCTCTGACTAAGGCATAGCGGCTTAAAGAGGCACTGGAAGGAACGGGGATGGATACTTTCAGGTCAACCACATCAAAAATTTCTTGAAAATCCGTTTTACGCGCATCCACAAAATCGATAAAGATCCCCCGCGGTTTTTTGTTGGGTTCCAGAACAATATAGTTGTCGAGCACTTCTTTCGGAAAACAGTAGCTGAAATCGAATACATCCTTATTTTTGACCCAGATCCTTCCGGGCTCCACTTGCCGGCGAGAAAGCTCTCCCACCTGTACGTAAGCGAATGTTCCGATAATACAGTCATAGAGGGTTGTCAGGTCAACGGTACTGAAAGGCCCTAAAAAACATCCTTCCACCGGGGCACCGTGAATGTTGGCATAATGCATGGAGACCGTATTCTGGATTAAAAAGGTTTCCAGGTCTTCGGGGTTATGGGAGTGATTGTGAACCAGGGTCTTGACCAGATAGGCATCTCTGATGCGGATGACTTCATCGTCACGCAGGGGCATTTGAGAACCCTGAAAATGATACACTTCCCCTCTTTGCTTTAGTTCGTCTCCCCGGATGTCGCTTTTATAAACCACGGAAAGATCGACGGTGCATTTGCCGAAGAAATAACTGCCTGCCAGGTTGCTGCGGCGGAAGAAAAAGAGGACCGGATGCTGGGGCGAAAACCCGTAAAAGGAATAGAATTTGACCAGGTGATTTAAATGTACCGCTTTACGAATATAGGGGCCGACATCCATGCCGGTTTCTCTAAGATTGATGTTTACGCGGTCGATGATGCGGTCAATCAGATTTTCAAGCAGTTTCATTTTTACTCCTTGTAAAAATGTTCCCTACCTCGGACTAAAGGGAGTTAAAGGGTGATCCGCTGTTCCCATAGCATTCAATGATCTGCCGGGCAAGATGTTTTTGAACTGCTTTGCCCGCGGCCGGCTTCCGGAAATTTTCTTCATGCTGAAAGTAGAACTGGTTGCTCGAAAAGGTAAATTCGGACCAAAGCTAGTAGAGGCCGTCTCTAAAGAATTCAATGTTCCCGTCAACAACATCTTTGTTGGAGCCTCTGAAGAAAAGCATACCTTTTCCACCCTGGATTGGGGGGGCGTGTGCGTAATTTTTTAACCCTTCTCCATTTTTTTACGATCAATTGAGATATAATTTTGAATAGATATAGCGATTCTCAAAATAACGTTCCGTTTCAGCCGCCGGCTTACTAAAACTATGAACCCAAGTGAATCAATCGGAACATATTTATGTAAACTGCTATAGTACTATCTTAGAATCAGTACCGAAGATTGGCTTGTTCTAACAAGCTGGCCTACTTTCTTGGGGGGAAAGATTTTCTCAAGGATGGATTTTTCTCCCATCCACAGGGCCATCAAGCTGTGTTGGGCCTCCTGAGATACGAAAGATTCCAGCGCAGAAGGTGCCACCAGTTGTATTATCGGCATGAGCTGTCTGGCCGTATAATACTTTAAGATTGCATCTATTTTTCTTTCGACTTCGACCTTGAGCTCTGCGCCTTCCGTCAGCCCGACAATCTCGAGTTCGGCTTTGTGGAACGTAACCATCTGATTGATCATTTCGAGGGATTCCTGACTTACGGTGTCATGATCCAGGCAGCATACGATCCTGTTTGCGGTTGTCTCTTCTTTGACCACCAGGACCGAACAGGCGGCATGATTGGCAATTTTTTGCGGTACGTTGGCAGCGTTTTCCCACCGGCATTTTTTATCTTTGTCACATCCGATTACAACCAGATCGCTGCCTTCTTCGTAAGATTCGGCCAAAATCGCTTTGGCCGGATTACCCTGTCTTATGCGCAGTTTTAGATCCTTTATGGCCCCGCGATCAGCGGGCAGCTCTTCCCACACATGCCTTTTTACCTCTACAAATTCATTTTTGCTTTTTTGTGTATTATAGGGTGAATCATTACCCTGAAAATAGCCCAAAAACTCCTTACGATGGTTGCCAAGGGCGTTGGTGATAGGATGTTCCAGGACTACCTGAGCAGACTCTTTTTTTGATTGCTGCCTCTTGGGAGCAGTTTTAGGACATACCCCCAGCAAGGTGACGTCCGCCCATGTATTCATGGCCAGTTTGGCTGCTTCCCTGACGGCACGATTGCTGTAGGAATGTTGATCCAATGCAACAAGGATTCTCATGTTGACCTCCCGGTTAGTAAACGCGCATTGTTTATTTTGTCCTGAAAAACCTGGTCCTCTGGTCAAGGTCAGAGATATTTGGCTCTACCTGAAAGGAATGGACGCGGAATCTCTGGTTTATAAATCCCAAATTCCAAGCACCAAACATTAAATAAATAACAAATCACAAGCACCAAATTTCAAATAAATCCCAAATTCCAAGTCTCAAATTCCAAACAAGGGCTAAAACTATTTTTTTTATTCTTTTGTTTGTTATTTGTTTTTTCGGTCATTGGAATTTATTTGTTATTTGTATTTTGTTATTTGGGATTTCCCCTTTTGGTCATTGTGATTTGTTTGATATTTGTGATTTGTTATTTGGTATTTAATTTGCTCCATTTGAGATAGACTTCACCCCTCTGGGGTGCACTCAAAGCCGAGTCCTCCGGCCCTGATTCTTTATTGCCAGCACAGGAGCAGGGGATACGGCGTGCGGCTCAGCAGCTCCAGCAACGGACTTTTTTTACTGGTCTGGCGGTATATTGATGACGCCACCAGGCCGTAGCCGCGCATAAGCTCGGCAGCCTTGTCCGCGGAATTTTGAACGATACGGCAGTGTGCGGGCGGCATCTCGTTTTCAGAGAGAATTTTTTCTGCGTTCCGTAATATGGTATCCGCATCTTCCCCCTTGGGTCGGATCGATTTTGCATGTCCGTTAAAATCGCAATAGATCAGGTCCAGCTCAACCTTTACCCCTTTAAAAAGTTTTAAAACAATGGATGTAAGTTTGGCATAATTCACCTCACTGCTCAGAACAAGCAGGATCTTTTCCAAGCTCACCAGGTTTTTTACCAAAATAATTGGACAGGGGGTGTTGCGGTAAAACCAGGAATGAATTTTGCTGTAAAAAGGCGCAGAATTGAAGGTGTGCAGCGCCCCTTCCACGAAAAGGTCATAGAATCCGCTTTGAAGTTCATAGAGAATTTCTTTTCCACGGTCTCCGACCGACATTTTCGGAGGCCCCAATCTTGGATAAGACGCCCTTTCGGCTTTGACCATCCGGCGGATCTCGGCTTGCTCCGAGGTCAGCATGGCATCCTCCCAGGTTTTGCGCACCCATCCCGACCCCGGGGACGGGCCTTCCGAGTCCGGTTCCTTGACATGGATGGTATGCAGCTCTATTTCTATTAAATTCGCCAGGCGGCAGGCATACCTGAGAGCGATACTGGATGCCAAGTTGGTTTCCAGAGAAACGATTGTCTTAATCATGATTTCTATCCTACCTAAACTGATCGGTTCTAGGTTCAGGGTTCTAGGTTCAAAGGTTATAACATCTTGACACTACTTAACGTTCTCTATTCAGAGCTAGCTAGTTTCCATCCATAAATGGCTATTTTTCCGATGAGCGGCGTTCTCCGCGGGTTTCCGCCCTCGACGTACTAAAGTACGCCTCGGACGAAAACCCTTGTGCGACCTTGCTCATCGAAAAAATATCTCATTTATGAATTGGAAACTACTTAGTGCTCAAATGTATTTATGGACGGACACTAGCTAATTAACGGTTCAAATTCCTGAACCTTTGAACCCTGAACCTCTGAACCTCTGAACGGTTACACAAAGGCTTTATACGGGCTTCCCTCGATCTTCGGCTTTCAGTGCATCAACGGCTTTTTGGATGACTGCGCGCATCTCGCCCAGCTTAAAAGGTTTGGCAATGAAATCAAAGGCCCCTTTTGCCAGAGACTCCCGGGCGACTTCTATGGTAGCATAACCGGTAATCATAACGATTTTAGTCCGCCCGGACAGGGCTCTGACGCGTTCCAGAATTTGGATACCGTCGATATCTTCCATGCGGATATCCGTCACAATGATATCGAACTCCTTTTCCCTTACACGTTCTAAGGCCCGGTAAGGATTGACGAAAATTTCCACCCGGTGGCCCTCCTTCTCAAGGGCCGGTTTAAGGCGCTGCCCCACGACGGGCTCGTCATCCAGGATAAGAATATCGTATTGGTCGTCCATGTTGTTTACTCCTTATAATGGTGGTCATCTTGCTCATTATTGTTATGTTCGTAATGACGCGTCTCTCATGTGCCGGCGGTTTCGGGCCCAAGGGATGCGGGTTCGCGAACCACCTGGAGGGTTTTACGAAGGCCTCTTCTCTGTCGGTAAGCCCGGATGACGTGAAACAGGATGACAAGGCAACCAATAATTCCGCTGGCAAAAAGGAAAAACTTGCTGACCAGATTAAAATAGCGATCCCATCCCGGATCCATCGCGACCCAGCCCAACTGGCGCACATACATGGGGATAGCGATGACCCGGCTGAACACACACAAAAGAATAATGATGCTGGTCACCAGGCGGATATACATTTCATTGACCACTTTGACGCCGTAAACCCCCAGGTAAATTCCGACCAGTGAACCCAGGTAGAGCAGCATGGTCAGCCGGATGTCCACAAAACCCAGGTAGGCATAGCTCAAGGCGCCGTATGCGCCCATGAACATGGCCAGATAAAGTTCCGTGCCGGCGGCCACGGCGGTCGGTACGCCGAAAACATAGATCATGGCCGGCACGCCGATAAAGCCCCCTACGCCGATGGTTCCGGCCAGGTATCCGGTGGCGATTCCCACGACCAAAATGATCCAGAGGCTGACCTTCACATCGGCCACTTTGAAGTGAATGACCGGCGGCAGATTGAGCCGGCTCATGAACTCGGCGATTTTCATGGACGGCCCCGCACCGGCTTCGCCTTCACGCGCAGACTTGATCACATCCCGCAGCATGGACACGGAAACAAATGTCAGGATAACAGCGAAAACCAGGCTGATGTAGAGGTTGGCTCCGGCCCCCTTGGCCGCGCCTTTACCGGCACCGCTTTTGAACAGCAGGCTGTTAATCCAAACCGCCAACTGGATGCCGAATATGGCGGTTGCCAGTAAGCACACCGCCAGTTTCTTATCGACATTGCCGGCTTCGCTGTGTTTGCGCGAACCGATCATGGCCTTGCCGAACTTGTGGGTGATGTTGCTGGCAACCGCCACAACCCCGTTCACCCCTAAATTCATCATTCCCGGTGTCATGAAAAAAGCACCGCCGCTGCCGATGAATCCGCTGAGAGTCCCGCCGATAAACCCTAACAGGACCACCTGGAGAGCGGTGGCCAGATTAATGTCGATGTAATGGAGAAAAAACATGTTGTGTATTATGCCTCCTACTTAGAAAAAAACGTATGCATTCACAGGTTCAGAATTCACCGTTTAGGGTTCTGGGTTCAGCGTTCTGCGTTCTGGGTTCTGCGTTAACCTCTGAACCCTGAACCTCTGAACCTCTGAACCCTGAACCTCTGAACCTTTGAACCTCTGAACCCTGAACCTCTGAACCCTGAACCTCTGAACCTCTGAACCCTGAACCTCTGAACCCTGAACCTTTGAACCCGTGAACGGTTACGAAAGAACTTAATCGATGCCGATCAGTTTGAGCAGTAAACCCGTAACCGTGCCGTACACATAGGCCAAAGTTGGGACAAAAAGAAATACCACCACAGAAGTTAGCCACTTGAGGTTATTATGGATTTCCCCGCCCATAAAGTTCAGAATCGGTCGCTGAAAGGAAAAGACAAGGGTGTAAGTGCATGCGACCAGAATTGCAAACACGAGCAGTTTTACGGCCTGGCGCTTGCCAAAAAGAAAACGGGCCTGTAGTTCGTCGGCGGTGATCACCGGTGTTTTAAGTTGTTCACGAACGGCCAGAGCCAGCTCGCGCGTCTGACGTTGTCGGGTTTCATGCCCCTTGGAAAGGAAAATGTCGCCGATGACTACCAAGGCACTTTTATGGTTGCCTTTGACGGTCTCCAGAATTTCGTGCTGGGAACCATACACGGTATAGCCTCCTCCGGAGCGACCTCTGGTGACCAGCTCTTCCAGCGTTCGACTCAGGCCGCCATCATCTGCGGCGGGCAGCGGGTCGTCATCTTCGATACCGCCGGTGTATATTTCGGCTGTAGGTTTTTTTTCATGGGGGACAGCTGCGGCCGGAAACGCCTGGACGGCTTCATGCTCGGCGGCCTCCGGGGGCGCCAGCCGTAACAGCTCCACGGCGGCACCCCACCTTTGCGCCAGCCGGTTGATCTGCTCAAAATTCTCGGACTCGGGATTAAAGACCTCTTGAATCCATAGAATGTTTGTATCAGCCATGGTGCAGCGAACTTCGCGGCAGTGCTCAAGATCCTGGAGCACTTTAGGGATGTCGCCGGCAAAGTCTTGCTGCTGAGGCATGTAGGTAACGGTGATGATGCCGCTGTCGGCCTTGACCCTCACATCGGCCTTGCGGGTGCGCTCGTCATCGGCTAGGCGCAGTTTGGCCCGGGCGGTCAGATGATGGTCGGCCATTGCTTTCAGGCTGGCCGCTTTCGGCTGGAATCCGGGCAAGGCGGCCATGGATTGCAAAATCTCAGAAGCGTTTTCCATGCTCATGTTGTACAGATTAACAACAAAGTCATACTGCCCCAATACACTCAGATCCTGCCGGTGAACGTAGCGTGCCCACTTGGCGATATCTTCGTCGAGTTGATCCAGATAGGCCATGGCCTTGTCCTGGGGCAGATTCAGCGCCTGCATGGCGTTTTTAGCCCGAGTTTCCCTGGGAACCACCAGTGCCACCCGCAGCCGGTGGCTGACCCCCGGCAGGAGCAGATGTCCCATCCGGCCTTCATATATCAGGTTCCCCTGGGGGGCCAGTTCGCAGATTTCGGCAGTAATGAAAGACAGATAAAGCTCTTTCTCACGGGCCAGCTTTTCATGCATTTCCCGAGATTTGAGCATGGAAAGCTCGAGGCGGCCCACTTTTATTCCATGCTTTTGGGCCTTTTCGACCAATTCTTTGCGGCTTGTTGACGGCCAGCCCGTCTTGTTGACCAGGCTTTCGGCCAGGGCTTCGCACCCGCTGTGAGGCTGGCTGGAAATCATAATAATCGTCATCGTTACCCGTCTTTTTTAACGTAATGGTTTTTTCCTTCGTTAGTAATCAAAAAACGTTATCTGTACCCACTTTTTACCTCTATCGGGAGAAAGATTGAAAAACACGTTCCCTGGCCGAGCGTACTCTTGACTTCGATGCGTCCCCCGTGTTTTTTGATGATGCTATAGCTGACCGAGAGCCCCAAACCGGTGCCTTCACCTTCCTTTTTGGTTGTGAAGAAAGGGTCAAAAATATTGGTTAGTTGATCTGCGGGGATGCCCTCGCCGGTGTCCTCAACATCCATCCGCACTTCTTTCAACGTATCGTGCAGCCGGGTGATTACCTTGAGCATCCCTCCTTGGGGCATGGCCTGGATGCTGTTGATAAACAAGTTGAGCAGGACCTGCTGGATACCGCTGCGATCGACAAGAATTCTGGGCAGCGGGCCTCGGGTCTCCTTTGAAAACTTGATGTAGTGCAATTGCAGTTCATGGCTCACCAGGCGCACGGTTTTGTCCACAAGCTCTTCCAGGGCAACCTTTTCCATTTTAGGGTGGCTGGCCCGGGAGAACTCGAGCAGGTTTTTTACGGTTTCGCTGGCCCGGTCGGTCTGATCCATGGCCTCCTCGTATAGCCGGACGCGCTCGGAACGGCTCATGGTCTCCCCGTCCTCGATTAACGACTCCAATATCAGGGAGAGGTTGTTGATCGGGTTGTTGAGCTCGTGGGCGATTCCCGAGGTCAAGGTGCCGACGGCGGCGATCTTGCGGGACTGCATCAGCTGTTCCTGGCGGCTCTCCAGCTCGCCCATCATGTGGTTTACCGCGGTAACCAGCCGGTGGATCTCATTTCCCGGCTCCCCGAAAGGGGTAATCCGCAGATGTGCTCCATGGGAAATCAACTCGGATTCTCTGGTAATACGGGCCAGAGGGCGGATGATCATCTCAGTGATAAAAAAGATAACGAACGCCATAAGTAAAACCAGGATTCCCAGGTTAATCACCGGAAGTGGAATCATGCGCTGAAGCCGGCGGTTGACCTCCCGACGTTCGGTACTGACCAGCTGGTTGGCAAAGAGAAGGAGGTCCTGACTCATTCTCCGGATCTTGGACTGGAGTTCGAGGCAGCACCCCTCCTTCCGGGGGGTCTTTCTCAACTGCTCCATAAGCTTGGAATACTCATCGACGAACTTTAAGAAGCGCTCGTAGTTATTTTGCCCGATAGCATCGATAAGGTTGACTTTTTCTCTGTAGAGCACCGTGGCCAGACGATTGGTGAGGGTCAGATTCTCCTCATAGCTGAACGCCTCACGGGAAAGAAAGTAGTTTTTTTCGTAACGCCGCATTTCCGTGATGGTGTCATTGATATCCCCGGATAGCTCAAAGAACTGCACCGCTCCGGTAAGACGGTAGAAGTGGCGGTAGTTGACGGCAATCATAACAGCCATAAAAAGGAAACAGGCCGAGAACGCCATGATTACCTGGATGCGAATAGTCTTAGGAAGAAACGGTAGTTTGCTAAACAATTTTATCTCCTAATTGAAACGGCCGGCCGGCTGCCCGCATCAGCAACAAAGCAGTTAGGCTCGATCTCTAAGGCCTCTAGGCGGGCTTAGAGCAATATCGTAACCGTTCACGGGTTCAGCGTTCCCCGTTCAGCCTGCGACGAGCTCAGCCGAGTCGGGTTATTGTTCTTTTATTGAATTTGGTCGTAGGCCCTTAAATACTTTACCCTGAACCTCTGAACCCTGAACCTTTGAACCCCACAGCCTTTGAACCCCGAACCCCGAACCCCGAACCCGTGAACGGTTACCATTTTTTTAAAGGTCGGGTTGTAAATTAAAGCGTCTTGTTTTATTAATTTAACCCATGGTTATTTGTCAATGCCAAACCGCTTCATTTTCCTCCAAAGGGAAACCCGATCAATGCCCATGACTTCGCAAGTATCCCGGACCGTTAATCAGCCTACATTAATAACAATATTGCAGAGCAGCGCGTCGTTTAAATCCATTTTGCAAAGGTAGCGGGTCCATTGAAACCGGCGTTTATCTTCGCGTTTAATCAGCAATTTTGTTACCGGAAATTGCTGATGCTTATTGAATACCGTAAAAGAAATAGAGAATTGTCAGTTCCACCGCCAAAAAGAGGACCGTCATAATGACGCCCGCCTTGGCATAATCCACGGTGCGATAGCCGCCCGGCCGCATGATCAGGGCGTTTACCTGATGGGTCGGCAGCACGAACGTATTGGAGGCGGACAATCCCACCACCAGAGCGGCCATACGGGGGTCTCCGCCGGCCATGACCGCCATGTTCATGCACAGGGGCACCAGCAGCACCGTGGCCCCCACATTGGAAACCACCAGGGTGAAAAAAGAGGTCATGATGCCGACAACGGCCAGCAGCACGATGGGCGTTGGCTGGCCGATAAATCCTAAAACGGACTGTGCCATAAACGCCGCCGTTCCGGTTTTTTCGAACGCCATCCCCAGAGGAATCAGGCCCGCAAGCAGGAAAACCGTCATCCAGTCCACGGCGTAATAAGCTTCATCCACTGAAAGCACACCGGTAATGATTATTCCCAGCGCTCCGGACATCAGTGCTACCGACAGCTGAATTTTAAAGAAAATAATCTGCGTCAGGGCCACGGCCAGCCAGATTATCGCCAGTCTTGCTTTTTCGGGCCGCATGATTTCACCTTCAAGGGCCGTGGCAAAGGAGAGCGCCCGCGGCTGCGGCTGGTTTTTTAAAATATGAAATTTTTCCCAGGGACCGTGCAGCAGCAGGGTATCGCCCATTTTCAGCCGGATATGGGTTAGGCCGCTGTAAAAAATCTTGTTGCCGGTGAACAGCGCTACTGGATTTACTTCGTAGTGTTCCTTAAAGTTAACTTTGCTCATGGTTTTTCCGATCAATTCCGATCGGGGCGAAACAACCGTCTCGGCCATGCCGGCATTAGTCATGGAAAGGCTTTCGGCAAACTCGTCCAGACCGTCCTTGATCTCCCAGCCGTATTCTTCGGCCAGTTTGCGAACGTTTTTTGCTTTTCCGACCACGGCAATGGCATCGTTGGCTGAAATGATATCGGTACTGCGCGGAGTAAAATTTTTCTGTTTTTTTTCTGAAAAATGGATGGCGATCACAGTCACCAGAAACTTGGGCCTGATAGCCAACTCCTCCAAGCTTTTCATGGTGTTAGAATTTTCAGGAATGTGCAGCTCAAAAATATTTTCAAGCCCCTGATACTCGTTCATCAACATAGCGGTGACACCTTCGTCGGCTTGGCCTTGGGCTGCCGGCAGGACGAATTTGCCGAAGATGATAAAATAAAGGATGGCGGTGGCAAGCAGACAGATGCCGATGGGTGTCTGGGTAAAGAGCCCGAAGGGTTCCAGTTTTTTACCGCTCAATACCATCAGATCGTTCAGCAATATGGTCGGACTGGCCCCCACCAGCGTGATGGTACCGCCGATGATGGCGCAGAATCCCATGGGCATCAGAATGCGGGATACCGGGATTCCCATGCGCTTGGCGATACGCTGGGTCGCCGGCAAAAACAGGGCTGCGGCCCCGATGTTTTGCATCATGCTGGAGATTATGCCCACGGTGCCGGATATCAGTATAATCACTTTCTTTTCGCTGTTGCCGGCCAGTTTGACGATGGGCCCGGCCACTTTGTTCATCACCCCGGTCTTATCCAGCCCGGCGCCGATGATAATGACGGCAATGATCGAAATGACGGCGTTACTGCTCAGGCCGACAAAGGCCTCTTGGGGCGTTACCAGCCCGATCAACGGCAGCATAACCATCATGATAATGCCTACAACATCGACCCTCACCCACTCAAATATGAAAAGAATAATTACAAAAACCAGCACTATCATGGTCAAGATCATCTCAGGTGTCATCGTTCAATATTCCCTTCTGTATTGTTCGACATTTTCACTCTGCGTGCGAGCCTGATGCGCCCATTGGCTGTGTTGTGAGCGGTTTGCAGTAGCCCACCATCCGCCTTCGGCGGAATGCCTGGCCAATGAATTCCGCTTCAAGCGGGATGAAACATCAGGGATAGGAGCTTGGTTTTATTTATTTTTGTTCTCTTTTCTGAACCGGAAACATAACCAGAAGAAAAAACCGATGAGGGCTATACCGAAAAAGAAATGTGCGTCCATGCCATCCTCCTTTATCTATAAAAACAAATCAAATTCCGCTTAGCCGGTTGGCTCAAGTGAAAATCTACCGCGGCACCCCTGCCAATTTTCTGGATAGATGTCGACCACTTGAGACTTGCCTGCATTGAGCGTAAACTGAATTAAGAAACCTTAGATCTTTCGCATCGGTTACTTTCGCGCAATTAGAGTATGCCGGATAACCGGATATCAAAACTTTGGGAAAGGATATAGTACATAAAATCGATTTTTTGGCAACATAAAACCTGATGAATTCGTAAAAAGCAGAAAATCCGATCTGCTTTATTAATTAATTGTTATCACATAGGTCTGGAATCATTTTTGTAGCTTAAGGTTTATCTAAAATATGAGGGCGATGACCGGCGATATTCTCGGCAGACAATAACCTCCCGGCAGAACCATATTGGTGGAGCCATTTTGTAACGCGTTCTTGCAGTTGAGCTCTTGCGGTCTCCTTGGCCCCACCAGGATGAAAACGAATCCGGTAATGGAGTGTCAGCATTTCATTTAAGCCCTGCACAGCATCGGAGTCGGGTCCGGCGGCTTCTATCTTGCGGATGAAGGTCGTCTGAGTTTCCCATTTCCGTCGAGCAAATCCCTGGCGTGCCAGATTCTCTTCGATCCGGTAAAAGGCCGATTCCGGCACGGGGATCGACTTTTGATCATCTAATTTCTCTTTTCCGGCAACCGCACTTGCAGCCCGCTTACGGAACACAATCCGCCAAATTAAAAGAATTGCCAGGGGAACAATGAACCACAGCACCCAAGCCGGCAGTCCACCTTTGCTTTCGCTCCAACGCCAGCGAGAAAAGCTGTGTCCGATCCAACGAAACAAATCGTAAACCGGTTCGAGCGCCGGCGCCGCTTCTTTTTCAAGTGCCAGCCAGATTGCCGGTGTGGTATCGACATGGCTCCAGTCACCGTCGATGAAAGCCAAAGCCCAAGCATGTGCATGTCTGGCCCGTACCACGTAGGAATCCTCAAGCCGGCTGTATTCATCTACCCGGTATCCGGTGGCATAACGGGCGGGAATGCCTATGAGCCGCAGAATCAATACCGTGGCCGTAGCAAAATATTCACAGTGCCCGGATCGTGATTTAAGCAGAAAGTTTGCAAGCGGTGTGCTTCCCAATTTGCCGCTTTCCAATATCAGAGAATATTTAAAACGTTTTTGAAAAAAAGCTTTAAGGGTTGCGATTGTTTCCCGGGGGGCCTTGGCGGACAGACCCATCTCCTTTGCGATCTGTCTGACGGCGGGCAGTTCTTTAGCCGGAATGACCAGATCCTGCTCATCATAGGGTTCATGATATGACAAACCGGACCCAAAACGAACCCTATAATTGACCATCCCCGGCCCTCCTTGGACTCTGACCACACCATAACGGTTACGCTCAAGGATTGAAACCGGAAGATTTTCGATGCGATAAGCATCAATCGGAAGGCTCAAAATTCCTTTTCCTCGGCGAAGGCGACCGGAAATGGTAAGTGTTTTGAAATTCTCAGGTTTCTCACCGATGCGCCAGACAGTTCCGTCGCCTATCGGTGCAAGCGGATGAAACCGTTGCCCTAAGGCAAACCATCTTTTGTCCTTGTAAGTGTTGTAACTTGCTTCCAGCAGATGTTCAGGGGGGGAGGCATTTTCTTCGATTCGAACCCGCAAAACAATTCGGTTGGACAGTTTCAGTTCACCGATATCTCCGATGGCGGTTACGGTTCGAAACGGATTCAGGTCTCGCCCCATGAACTGCTGATACCAACCAAAGGTGGCGTCCTCTATCTTTAAGTGCAGGTTGCGTAACCCAATTTGACCGGTCCAGCCCAGGCCACCAGCCAGAAGAAAAAGAACTGTCCAAAGAATGAGTGGTGCACCTCTGGGCCTGACTGAAAGGAGCGCCCATCCGATCAGCATAAATATTCCACCATAAAAGACCGGTGTGCGCACATTGGCCGCACTGGTTGCCAGCAGGACAAACGCAAAGTACGGATACGACACGTCAACGGTTCGCCGTGTTTTAAGTTCTCCTTTCTTTTCTCTCTGACGCGCTGTGTAAAAAAGAGCACCGAGATCCACGCCCCCCACGGAACTTAAACTCTGGCCGACCAAGAGCGGAAAAATCTCCATCGGTATCCACCGGACACTGGAAGCGGTTCCCGCCAGGAAGCGATAGGCAGTCAACGCGATAATGATGATGGCGCACAGGTCGGCGATACGGTGGAAATCTAATGGGGAAAGCTCCCAGCGCCGGTTGATCAAGCGAAGGCCCTCGGCAATGGCGGCCATAACGATACCGGCGGCCAGGTATCCGGTTTGCCAACTCCAGAATAGGAGCGACACGCCGATGAGCAGTGGCGGGGTTTTTATCATTACAACTTAGCTAATCCTTCTTCGATGCGGCCCGCCTCAAGCGTATGGAAAAAATGAGGCTGGTCCTTCATGGGGCCGGGGTCAAGTGTTTCAACAAAGCCGAGTTCGCCAACGACCAGCACGATCATGGGTATTCCAAGTTCCCTCAGGTTGGCGACCAACTGCTTTCTTTCGTCGTTCCATTCCAGCAGAATGCATATGCAACTGCTCAGCAGGCCGGCACGTTCAATCACCATGGGATAAAGAGACGAAAATGATTTGTCATGACAAACGTTGACCGATGCAAGGATTTCCAGCATCCGGTCGATATGAGCCAGACCGCGACCCCCGGTAAAGCAGTACTCCTCCGGTCCGACAAACATCAAATCGAGCAGACACTCATGGGTCTGGACCGTGGTGACAAAAGATGCAGCCAGGGAGACGGCTTCTTCAAACACCTGGCTTCCTGATGTATCGTGGAACGTATCCAGAATCAGGGCATGGCGTACAAAATATTCTTCCTGATATTCCTTGACGATGGGTTTTCCGGTCTTGGCCCAGCTGCACCAATGAATTCGACGAAGCGGGTCACCGGGACGGTATTCCCGGAGCGAAATAAACTCTTCGGCATCACCCACTGAAGAGGCCAATGCCACGCCTCCGGGCTGATATTTTCTGGTCCCCGGCAGCATTACGGGCGGTAACGGATATCTTCGAGGCAAGATCAGGATCGAGTCGTGGAGTTGGATGGTATCCGACGCTTTATACAGCCCCAGTGGATCGGTCCGGGTTACTTGCAGCCCACTAAGATGCAGATACCCCCGTTGCTGCGGTGTTAGCTCTAAGCGCACCTCGCTCTGATCCCCGGGACCAATATCTGAAAGCAGCACACCCTTAACCTTAGCGCCAGTTTTCAGTGCCATCAACCACATCCAACGGTGGTATCCCACCACACGATCGAATCGATTGCGGGTTGCTTCTTTCGGTTCGCGACCTTGGATGAATTCCTCAAAGGTGGGGCGGGGATCGGTAAGCTTTTCTGTAATTTTAAGCCTCTTGCGGATGCGTCTAAATTGGTTTGTTAATTCTATGCGGTAAGAAACCGGCTGCCCAACTGTGCCAAACCGTGGCAGACGGCGGCGAACCATGAGGTGTGATTTGAAGAACGTACTCGCCAGTATTGAAATCGCAAGAAGAGCCAACAGAAAGGTAAAAGCTTGATAAGCCATATTGATATTGGTGTTTTGCCCGAACACCGCTGCAGCAATTAGCGCGGCCAACGTCAGCCGCCCGGCGAACGTAAAGCGATTCAGAAACCAGTATTTGATCGCTGAAGTCAGTCGAAAACTGCGTAAAAGTAATTTTCTGATCATGGCCCTAAATATGCGGGAAATAAGTTAAGCCGGAACAGGTACGGTTTTAAGGATCTCTTCCACTACTGCGGTAGGGGTGACTCCGGAGAACCGAGCTTGGGAATCGATAACCAGGCGATGCGCAATTACTTCGACGGCAACCTCCTGGACATGTTCCGGTGTTACAAAATCAAGACCGTCAAATAGCGCCAGACTTTTAGCAATACGCATTATAGATAGAGAGGCTCTCGGGCTTCCTCCTATGGCGACCCCTGGTGATTTACGGGTCTCCTGAACAAGATCCACTATATACCGCTTCATTTCGTCGCTCATGGCCACTTCTGGAATCTGTTTTTTGAGAAACAATATGTCTTTACGGCTGACACAGGGTTGTAGATCTTCTATGGGGTGTTTTTGGCGCTGATCATCGAGGATCGCAATTTCCTCTTCAGGCTTGACGTATCC
The DNA here is from genome assembly GCF_036446775.1 of Candidatus Desulfatibia sp. NCBI lineage: Bacteria > Pseudomonadati > Thermodesulfobacteriota > Desulfobacteria > Desulfobacterales > Candidatus Desulfatibia > Candidatus Desulfatibia sp. The sequence goes on along the minus strand of NZ_JAZFTO010000275.1, from coordinate 2,729 downwards.
CAAACTGAACATAAGGGCGAAACGGTCCATCTGGGCTTCGGGGAGAGGATACGTTCCGGCACTTTCAATCGGATTTTGCGTCGCGATGACAAAAAAATGGTCTTCAAGGCGGTGTAGTTTGCCGTCCACGCTGACTTGGCTTTCTGCCATGGCCTCTAGTAACGCGGATTGGGTTCGCGGTGAGGCCCGGTTAATTTCATCGGCCAGCAAAATATTGGTGAAGATCGGGCCCCGATGAAAACGAAACGCATTGTTTGATTGATCATAGATGGAAACACCCAGAATATCCGAGGGCAAAAGATCAGGTGTGAACTGAATGCGTTTGAAATCGAGGCCTATGGAAAGAGCCAAAGTTTTTGCCAGGGTGGTCTTCCCCGTACCCGGAAAGTCCTCCAAAAGAACATGGCCTTCGGCGACAAAACCTGCCAGTAACTTTCGAATGGCAGCGGATTGTCCCCTTATTACCGATTCGATATTGGCGGTGATTTTCTGGTAAATCTCCACTGCGGACAATTCAGCGGAAGTGTTCATGGCATCTCCGATTAAAAGTTAGTGATTTTTCGGGTGTTAATATGGACGGTACGAGGTTATATATAATACTAGTATAAAAATCATAGCCGACACTGTCTGTCAATCGATATGAGCGGAGCTGGATTTTTTGCGTGCTGCATGAATGGCCGCCTGCAGGCCCGCGGGCCCGGAACCCAGGATCACCACGTCATAGAGTGTTTTATGCTGCATTTTATCCTCCTGCTGTCTCATACGGCCAAAATATTCTCTGGTAACAATATTCTTTAAAATATATCATGTTTAGCGGGTTTCAAGTGGTGAAGGTGTTGATTTTTGGTGTGAGTGATGCACGTATTCTTGAATTTTTATGAAATTTTAGTATACTGAATATAATCACTTGAAGAATTGTTTGAAATCGGATTGTTGAGCATCAGATTTCGTTTTTTGCTTTGTGGGTCCGTGATAAAAAAAGAAGTGAATATTATGAAAAAACCGTATTTGATTTTTGTATTAATACTATTGGTGCTGTTTAGTGCCTCGATCCTAGGAGCTGAAGACCCCTTTGAAAAATTGAATAAGGATTATGAGGAGCAGGTCAAAGCCATGCAAAGGCAGTATGAGGACCAGCGCCTGGATATGGAAAAACAGTGGGCTCAGCTTGAAAAAGAACAAGAAGAAACGTGGGCGCGCCTGAAAGCGGAAGCGGAGCGCAAATGGCAGGCATTTGTGCACTCAACCAAAAAGGATTGGGTCGACTATAACCCGGACAAAGATTCTCGGAGCAAAGTGGATTTTAAAAGCGGAAAGATAGTCTTTGAAGCCGTTGTATCCACGGACGACCCTGAGGCCTTGACAAAAGCTAAGCGCAAAATCGAGCAACAGATTGAAAAGATATTGAAACAGACCGACGTTGCCAATAAACGGATATTGGAAAATCAACTTGTTACCAGCCAGGGCGACAAGGTGAATTTTGGCAACATGAAAAACTATATTAAAAAAGAGGTTTTGCCGAGATTAATCCCGGCGCCGCAAACCTTTAAGGCCAAAGATGGTGTCGAGCGGAGGAAATACTCCGTTAATATCGACCTGGTACCTAATCATATCCGTCTGCGGTCCGAGAAGTATCTGCCGGTAGTGCAAAAAAATGCAAAGCGCTTTGGCCTGAAACCGCAGCTCATACTTGCCGTCATGCATACCGAATCCTATTTCAACCCAAGAGCCGTTTCAGGCTCCAAGGCCATCGGGATTATGCAGATTATTCCCAGGTATGCCGGGCGTGAGGCCTACAGATCAATTTACGGCCAAGATAAAGTGATCTCATGGGATTATCTTTTTGTCCCGGAAAATAATATCGAACTTGGAAGCAAGTATCTGGCCTTACTGAAATATAATCATTTTAGAGATATTCACGGCGATGTAAAAAACCATTATGTTGCCATTGGCGGATACAACTGGGGACCTACTGCCATGCGCAGAAAGATTGTGGATAGATATCCGATCGCGCAAATGAGCAATGACCAGGTTTATTCGCTTTTGAGGCAAAAAACGCCCCAAGAAACAAGAAACTACATTAAGCGCGTCACTGAGAGAATGTCGATTTACGATCCTTATTTTCGCTAAGGGGGATCAAACGAAGATCTACGTGAAAACGCCGTTCGCTTCACCCTGACTCCTTCCATTTTTGTCGTTTTAACCCGAGACCCACATTGTCGTGACAGTTAATGTGTCATAAAAGCTTGACTTACGACAAATAAAAGGCTGTTTTGTCACGTAAAACTTGTTTCACGTCAAAAAAATGCCAAAATACATCTCAGAAAAGGCTTTTTACCACATTGAAATTCTGCTTCCTGAACGCGTGTGAGGAAAAGCAAATAATTGCATAACACAATAAGCTAAAAAGAGCTCGACAAAATAAGCTAACCATGCTACAGCCAAATAAGCTAAATTTAATGCGACATTAAAAGCTAAAAATTGTACAACACAAAAAGCTAACGAAAGAACAAGAGCTATGGCTAGCCCACACGAAAAACTGGCCGAATCTCTTGAGGTCCTGCGAGCACTACAAGAGCGCGGTGTCGTCGCCGTGCGTTCAGCTGATCTGACCCGAACGCATCGTGAACGCCTGGTCAAAAACGGCGTCTTGCAAGAGGTTATGAAGGGATGGTATATTCCTGTTCATCCGGACGAGGTCGCGGGTGAGAGCTCTGCGTGGTACGCAT
>NZ_JAZFTO010000274.1:0-6115 GCF_036446775.1 Candidatus Desulfatibia sp. | reverse complement strand
GAATTTAATTTACTCCATTTGAGATAGGTGCACCCCTATGGGGTGAAATCAAAGCCTGGTCCTCTGGGCCTCCGGCTCCGCTTCCAGCCCGTAGGGCTTACAGGCCGGAGGGTAGAGCCTACGCCTCGGAGAGCCAGGATTATTTATAACCACCAACTAATTTATGAGGAAGGAAAAATGAATTTTCAGGACGTGATTATGAGGTTAGAGAAATTCTGGGCGCAAAAAGGATGTGTGATTGCTCAACCTTATGACATCGAGATGGGAGCCGGAACGTTTCATCCGGCAACGCTTCTAAGGGCGCTGGGGCCTGAACCCTGGAATGTAGCGTATGTCCAGCCTTCCAGGCGGCCAACAGACGGTCGTTACGGCGAAAACCCGAACCGGTTGCAGCATTATTACCAGTATCAGGTGATATTGAAACCTTCTCCTTATGATGTGCAAAAACAGTACCTGGACAGCTTAAAAGTTCTGGGGGTCGATCCTCTGGAGCACGATATCAGGTTCGTTGAGGACGATTGGGAATCCCCCACTCTGGGTGCCGCCGGGTTGGGGTGGGAAGTCTGGCTGGATGGTATGGAGATTACCCAGTTTACTTATTTTCAGGTGTGCGGCAGTGTGGAAGTATTTCCCATTTCCGTGGAACTGACCTACGGATTGGAACGAATTGCCATGTATCTCCAAGGGGTCGACAGCGTATTCGATTTAAAATGGAACGATACGATCACATACGGGGACGTGCATCATCAGCAGGAAGTCGAACAGTCGACCTACAATTTTGAAGAGGCCGATGTTCAAATGCTGATAGATTTTTTTGATAAATACGAGGCTGAGTCGATCCGGATGATAAAGAAAGCGCTGGTTTTTCCGGCTTATGAATACTGTCTTAAATGTTCGCATACCTTTAACCTCCTGGATGCGCGCGGTGCCATCAGCGTTGTTGAGAGGACCAGCTACATAGGGCGCATAAGAAACCTTGCCAGAGCCTGTGCTGAAGGATACCTGAAGCAAAGAGAAACCATGGGCTACCCGCTGATGAACAGGTAAGTTTAAAGGTTAAAGGATTATCGGTTTTGTGTTTTTCTGTTATTTTGACTCATTGAGAAGACAGAGGTGAATATGAAAAGTTTATTGCTTGAGATAGGGGCGGAAGAGATTCCAGCGGGCTACATTGAGCCTGCACTTCAGTCATTGTCATCGACGTTAATGCAAAAATTGACCGATGCCCGTATTACGCACGGCCGTGCTAAAGTTTTTGCGACTCCCCGGCGACTGGCTTTGGAAATAAAAAAGGTTGCTGACAAGCAGAAGCCCTTGACTTCGGAAGTTTTAGGACCTCCTGAAAAGGTGGGGCTGGATAAAGACGGCCGTCCCACGATGGCCGCCAAAAAGTTTGCCGAGAAGGTAGGCGTTTCCGTAAACGCGTTGGTCGTCAAGGAAACAAAAAAGGGTCGTTATTTAGCTGCCAAGATAACAGAAAAAGGTCTCGCTACCCGAACGTTGCTGAAAAGTATTCTGCCGGAAGTGATTCTGGCGATACCCTTTCCTAAAACCATGAAATGGGCCGAGCTTGATATTATGTTTGTAAGGCCCATCCATTCGATCGTGGCCCTTTTGGGAAACCAGGTTATTCCGTTTGGGGTGGGGGCTACCAAAAGCGGCCGGCATACATTCGGGCACTTTTTTATGCACCCTAAAAAGGTGAAAATTTCTACACCGGCAGATTATGTTAAAGCCCTGCGCGATGCTAAAGTTTATGTTGATTTGGATGCGCGCCGGAAACTTGTTGAGCGCGAGATTAACAAAGCCGCCAAAAAGGTCGGGGGCCGGGTTTTGCCCGACGATGAGCTTGTTGATATCGTAAAAAACCTGGTTGAATACCCCATTGCCACCGTGGGCAAGTTTGATAAGGAGTTCCTTGAAATACCCCGCGAGATATCGATAACCGTCATGCGGGAACATCAGAAATATTTTGCCGTAATTGATAAAAAAGGGAACCTCATGCCCTATTTTATCGCCATAAACAACACCCGTACCAGAGATATGGATCTGGTTGCCACCGGACATGAATGGGTCCTGAGAGCCCGCCTTGCTGATGGGCAGTTCTTTTTCAAAAGCGACCTGCAAGAATCCTTTGAACAGCGGGTAAACAAGCTCAAAGGTGTTCTTTTTCAGGCCAAGCTTGGAACCGTGCATCAAAAGGTGCAGCGGGTTCAAAAGTTAGCAGAGTACTTGGCCACTGCTGCCGGCAAGGGTTCGACCGTGAAAAAACAGGTCTCCCGAGCGGCCTGGCTGTGCAAGGCTGATCTTGTCAGCCAGGTTGTGAACGATTTCCCAAAACTGCAAGGGGTTATGGGAAGAGTATACGCTTTGATCGATAAAGAACCCAAAAATGTGGCGGCGGCCATTGAAGAGCATTACCGGCCGACCTATTCGGGCGGCCCCCTGCCGGAGACGGTCACCGGCGGACTGCTCAGTATCGCCGACAAGATCGATTCCATCTGCGGCTTTTTTTCCGTAGGGCTCACTCCCACAGGGGCCGCGGATCCATATGCGCTACGGCGGCAGGGCATCGGTATTATCCAGATCATGTTTGACCAGGATTTTTCATTTTCTTTGAGAAAATTGATTGAAAAGAGCCTAAAACTTTTTGACGTAAAGCATGCCAAGCAAAATCGCAAGGTCGCCGATCAGATTCAAGCATTCCTGCAAAACCGCATGACCTATCAGCTGGCCGAGGAAGGTTTTTCCAAAGATGTCATTGCGGCGGTTGCCGATGTTTCCGTGGATAACGTACCGGCCGTATGGAAGCGAGTGCGTGCGCTTCAAGATTTAAAAACCGCGCCGGATTTTGAACCGCTGGCCGTGGCCTTCAAGCGGGTTGTCAATATCATCAAAAAGGCGGATGTCCGTATTAAAAAGACTGTAGATGAAAGCCTGTTTGAAGAAAAATCCGAAACTGCGCTGTATTCAGCCTATAAGAAGGTTAATAAAAATGTAGCGCAACATCTGGACAAGGGGAGTTTGGGTAAGGCCCTGCATGAAATTGCCTCGCTGCGTGACCCGGTAGATGCTTTTTTTGACGGGGTCATGGTAATGGCCCAACAGAAAAAAATACGCAACAACCGGCTGGCTTTATTGAAGCAAATATCGGACCTGTTTGGATTATTTGCCGATTTTTCAAAAATTTCAACCTAATAAAGTAGAGCAAACAAAAATCTTCGAAACTATTTGCCAATCAAAGGTTGCTGGGGGTCTGGAATCCATGCGACCTTTTTTGGGTTTGTAAGCCCTATAGCTGTTTGGCTTAGGCTTCTACGAGCTATATATGAAAAAAGAAACCTCCGATTGGAAGGCGATACTTGCTGAAAGCGTTGTCACCGCCGAGCATTTGGCCCGGCACTTTCCTGTAAAGCAGGAACAGGTGCAAAAGGTGATTGAACGCTATCCTCTGCGTATTAATCCGTATTACCTGTCACTCATCGAAAAGCCGCATGATCCCATCTGGCGCCAGGTTATGCCGGATATAGCGGAAATAAATGATCAGCATGGGTGGGAGGACCCGCTTTCAGAAAATGACCATTCCCCGGTTTCCAATCTGATACATCGTTATCCGGACCGGGTTGTTTTGCTGGTGTCCAGCCAGTGTGCGGTCTACTGCCGGTACTGCATGCGCAAGAGAAAAGTTGGAAAATCCTTTTCAATTACCGCTGAGACGATTGAGGCCGGCATTGGTTATATTAGAGACCATGTGGCAGTCAGGGATGTAATCCTGTCCGGTGGCGACCCTTTGCTGCTTGATGACAACGATCTTTGTCACATTCTGGAAAATATCCGCCGTATACCACATGTGGAAATCATACGTATCCACACAAGGGCTCCCTGCACCTTGCCCCAGCGTATAACACGCAACCTGTCCCAAATGATGAAAGCGTTTCATCCTCTTTATATTAATGTTCATATTAATCATCTTGATGAGATAACCGACCAAGCGGCGTTGGCCTGCAATCTGCTGGCGGATGCCGGCATTCCCCTGGGCTGTCAAACGGTTCTGCTCAAGGGCGTCAATGATGACCCTGGGGTCATGAAGTCGCTGATGCAAAAGTTGCTGACGATCAGGGTAAAGCCCTACTACCTGCATCATCCGGATCTGGTTCGCGGAACGCAACATTTTCAGACCACTCCGGATGTGGGCTTGAGTATTATGGGTGCTCTACGAGGCCATACTTCAGGGTTATGTTTTCCCCACTATGTGGTTGATTTGCCCGGCGGCGGCGGGAAAATACCGCTGCATGCAGAATATGTGGTAGAAAAAAGACCGGACAAATGGCTGATACGCAACTACACCGGCAAGATTTATGAGTATCCGATAATTTAACCTTAACCTGGATAAACCCTGAAATCGAGACAGGCCAGTACCAAAAAAATGCCACAAAGGCACAGAGGCACAAAGAAAATATTTATTATTCTTTCTTAGTGCCTTGGTGTCTTAATGGCAATGATAAAAGCTTTGCCACAAAATATACAAATGCCATAATTAAGGAACTTATGTGGTAAAATATTAAAGCGCTATTTTATCAACCAGGCTGACCATGTCCACAACCGGAATTTCAGGCGCATCGTCCCCCAACATTTTTTTGGCAAGCGACGGGGAAATACTGCGGTATTTAAGGGTGGCTTTAACCGTTAATGGAAATACTGCGTCTGCCGGAATTAGAAAAGCATATTTTTCAATCTGATAACCCTTTGGCGGTACCCGGTGGTCATAAAGTATCCTGTCGGCCAGGGCAACGTTTATAACCGGCTCTCCCTTGGCATTGCCGAATTGCGTGTAATACAATACCGCATTTTTATCAATATTGCCGTTTTTATCAAGGTTGCCGGATCTAAAAATTACTTTCCCCCTGCTATCGGAAATTTTTACATCAAGCCACATCTGCCTTATTTCTGTAATCCCGGTGGGAAGATAATGCCCGGCTCCTGAATTAATCACCTTTACCGAGATTTGGGAAAGTTTGTTTTTTCTGTATGAACCACTCCAAATAAGCTCTAAATCCGCAGCATTTTGGAGTCGCTCTATGGCCATTTGGGCATGCAGATCGCTTTTTAAAAGCTTTGTGACCAGGGCGTTGGCACCGACAAAATAGTGCGTCCAGGTATGTTTGCGGTCCGGTCCTCTCTCAGAAGCTTTTCCCGGGTTGTCGGGCCGCCTGGTTTTTCCGGTGGCAGGGATACCGGGTCTTTGACGCATGTGACAGTCCTGGCAGGTGACCGTGGTCGCCTGGTCGCCGGTGTTGTATGGGCTGTTTTTCCATTCGTCATAGGTCTGCTCAAGGGGCAGTTTGTTGGCTGCGTGGGAAACATTATGACAGAGTCCGCAGAATTCTGATTTTGTATGCAGCTCTGAATATTTTGTAGGATGGAAATCCGAACTGGCATCTTTGAGGGGACCAAGCATGGTTGACGGGTCATCCTCTCCGCTCCCCGGCGCTACCTCATAGCCGGCATCGCCAAGGTGTTTTATTTCGTTGATGTTATGGCACCAGTTACAGAAAATTCCTCGAGCCGGCAAGGCCGCAAGTTTGTCATAATCGTCACCCGGAGACGAAATGTTGTAGGAGCGGAAGCCAAGGGGGGTATGGCATTTAATACAGGCCTTCATCTCGAGGACTTCATCTGGTTTAACAGCTTCTTTGAAAAAGAGTTTTGTCGCTGCCCGCCACAGCGGGTCGGTAAAGGCCTTGCTGTGCATGGAACCGTTCCATTGTTTAAATTTTTCAGCATGACATACCGCACACACTTCAGGCTTTACGAACTGGTTAATATTGACTTTTTTAAAATCGAACAGCTGACGCTCCTCAGGTACTTTAGCTACTGTTTCAGGTTCAATGGGAGCAGCAGGCTTGCTTGGTTTTTCTCTGGCAGCCAGATATTTTGCAATTTTTTCTATATCCTGTGCTGTAATGCTTCCCTTAGAGTACCTCGCCATCCTTTTGCCGGTTCGCTTCCAGGCCTTTAAACTTTTGGTCTTTCTTAAAGCACGTTCAAGTAAATGGCATTTGACGCATTTGGTCTCAAAGAGCTTTTTGTCTTCCTTGATTGAAGCAAAGGCAAC
>NZ_JAZFTO010000273.1:0-3497 GCF_036446775.1 Candidatus Desulfatibia sp. | reverse complement strand
GACAAAAAGCAACAGAACCCGGCTTTGCCCTTGAACAACCCTTTTACCGGAGTTCTCACTCATCTGAGCTATTGGTCGAAAACAAAACATAAGTTCGGCCCCAAATATGTTTACAAGATGAACATGTGGTTCGGTAGGGTCGGATACCAGAAAAAGGACGATAATGCCATTGTCTGGCCGGTTCGATACGCAGAAATAGAAGAAAAGGGATAACCGTTTACGGGTTCTGGGTTCAAAGGTTCAGGGTTCAGGGTTCAGGGGTTCAAAGGTTCAGGGTTCAGGGTTCAGAGGTTAACCCAGAACGGGGAACCCAGAACGGTGAACCTCTGAACCCTGAACCTGTGAACCCATACGAAAAAGGCAAATCATGATTTCCGTAACCATCGGTTCAGCATCGCACATCGGAATGAAAAAAGCCGAAAACCAGGACTACTGCTCCTATCGTATACCCGCTGGCGGTGCTGAAAGCAAAAAAGGAACCCTGCTGGCGTTAGCCGACGGCATGGGCGGCATGGGAGGTGGATCACTGGCTTCAAGAATTGCGGTTGATACGCTCATGGAAACGTATTATAATGATGCATCTGATAATGTGACGGAATCACTGACCAAGGCGTTTCTCAAAGCCAACAAGCAGGTCATAGACAAAGGCGCAGAAAACGTTGAAACCGCAAGGATGGGCTCTACCCTTACTGCGGTTGTTATTACAAAAAACAAAATGTATTACTCCCACGTGGGTGACAGCCGGGGTTATCTTATTTACGGAAACGACATCACCCAGTTTACCGAAGACCATTCCTATGTAACAAGTCTGGTCAAGGCCGGCGTTATTACCGCCGAAGAAGCCGAGACGCATCCTGATCGGCACGTCATAACCAAAGCCATCGGCCTTGAGGCCGAGCTGACAGTCGATGCCGCCCCGATCGACCGTCAAATCGAAAAGAATTTGTATATACTGCTGTGCTGTGACGGCCTGCATGGTGTTGTTTCCGATGAAGTCATAGTAAGCACCCTGACCGCATACCGGGAACCGGATGTTGCAGCTGAAAAACTGGTGGAAAAAGCCAATGAAAACGGCGGCCCTGATAATATCACTGTTCTGATTGCGAGAATAGACAAGGTTGATTTGATCTCAAGCGTTACAAACAGGTTTTTTAATCTTGTGAGGTAATTAAACATGATCAACGAACAATTGGGGGACTATCTGATTACCAAGTCGCTGGGAAAAGGAGGCTTCGGCAGTGTCTGGGAAGCTACGGCCGAAGACGGAGCTACGGTTGCCTTGAAAATCCTTAATCCCCAGGTGCTGGAAAACGAAAAAGTCGTGCGAAAATTTTTTCACGAAGCCATGATCCTGGCCAAGCTGGATCATCCCAATATCTGCCGGCTTATGGAGTTTTTTCCGGATGGAGAAAACTACTGTATTGTCATGGAATACGTCAAGGGCGTTGAATTAAAAAAACTGATCGCCCAGCGCCAAGGCCCGCTGCCCTTTGATCCGGCCTATAATATCGCCAAACTTTGCCTGGATGCCTTTCAGTACGCCCATGTAAACGGAATTTTGCACCGCGATATCAAGCCGGCCAACATTATGATCAACGAGGATCATATTCCCAAAATCATGGATTTCGGGATCGCCAAAATGGGCACGACGGCCTCCCATGATACCGCCGCCAGTATGCTGTCGATTCATTACGTTCCCCCTGAACGCTTTGACAGGAGCACGGAAATTGACGTCCGATCCGATATCTATTCCCTGGCACTGGTTTTATACGAGATGTTTACCGGCCGCAGACCCTTTACCGCCACTGAAACGTCCCAGATTATGTTCAGCCACATGAACGAAATCCCGGATCCCCCTAATAAGTACGCCGAACATCTGCCGGATGAAATCAGCCAGGCTATTTTAAGGGCCCTGGAAAAGAATCCTGACGATCGTTTTGTTGATTTTGCGGAATTCAGCCGGGCCATGGAGATCGATAAGGAAACCCATGATGATGTAACCATGATCTTTGATGAGACCCTTATGGATGCAACTCTTGACATCAAAGCCGCCAAAGAAATAGAAGTCGTGGACGATGTCGTCGTTGTCAAAAAGAAGTCTCCTATGGGGTTGATCGCTACGGTATTAGCTGTCTTGATTATCGTCGGAGCCGGCGTCGGTTATTTTCTTTCCAGGGATAAAGGGCCACCGCCACCGCCACCGGAAGAAATCGAAATCGGGGTGAAAAACAGTAAAGGTTTTTATGAAATCATTTATCCCGGTGACGAAAGCGTCATGGTACTGATCAAAAACGGTGAATTCACCATGGGTTCGGACAAATATTCAGCCGAAAAACCGCCGCAAAAAATATATATGGACAAATACTACATTGATAAATACCTGGTCTCCAATCAACAATATCAAAAATTCGTCGAGACTGCCCAGTATGTAACCGATGCCGAAAAAGAAGGTGCCGGATTGGTGAGAATCGGCCGGCGCTGGAAAAAAATACCGGAAGCCAGTTGGAAAAAACCGGATGGATTGACTGAGATCGAGGGCAAAGAAGATCACCCGGTGTCCCAGGTATCCTATAACGACGCTTCAAGCTATTGCCAGTGGACCGGCAAGGACCTGCCCACGGAGGCCCAGTGGGAAAAGGCTGCCCGGGGTCCTGACGGCAACGAATATCCCTGGGGCAATTCGGAACCGGATGATACTACGGCCAACTATGATAATATCATCGGCGCTACCACGCCGGTAACCGAATACGAAAAAGGCCAGAGCCATTACGGCATGCAGGACATGGGCGGCAACGTGTATCAATGGAATCAGGACTGGTATGCAACCGGCGAAAGGGCCGCTAAAAATCCCGTTGGACCGGAAACAGGAGAGGAGCATGTCATCAAAGGCGGGTCCTTTATTGAAGGCTCCGAAAGTCTGCGTTCAGCCAACCGGGATCGTTATCCGCCCAATTACAGCAGCTTTCTGTTCGGTTTCCGCTGCGCGGCTAAATATCCACTTCCCGATGATAAACTGGAATTAATGGAAAAATTGTCTAACGAAAAGTTGTCAGCACAAAAATAATTCAGCCACTAAGACACGAAGGCACAAAGAAGGAGTACGGATTATAAACCTTTATCAAAAAGAGAAGGTAACTATTCAGCCACTAAGGCACAAAGACACCAACAGATAATAGGTTTAAATTTGGCCCCCTTATCTTAGGAAAATAAAATAATTCTAAAATCTTAGTGCCTTGGTGCCTTTGTGGCAAGATACCTGAGTAGTAACAAAAGAATCATATTATAATCTTAGTGTCTTAGTGCCTTTGTGGCTGAAATAGAGTAAAAAGGTAAAATATGATTTCCGTAACCATCGGTTCAGCATCGCACATCGGAATGAAAAAAGCCGAAAACCAGGACTACTGCTCCTATCGTATACCCGCTGGCGGTGGCGGTGCAGAAAGCAAAAAAGGAACCCTGCTGGCGTTAGCCGACGGTATGGGCGGCATGGGAGGTGG